>DAISVW010000006.1:13184-21609 GCA_036826695.1 Aestuariivirga sp. | reverse complement strand
CCGCCCGCCTCCTCCCCCGCCGCCCCCCGCCCGCGCCCCCCCCCCCCCGCCTCCCCCCCCCGCCCCCCCCGCCGCCGCCGGGCTCCGGGAGCGTCCAGCGCGGCGGCGACCGCGACGGCGAAGGCGTCGACATCCCCGGCCGCCACGAGCCAGCCGGTGTGCCCGTGTCGCAGGATCTCGCCCACGCCGCCTGCATCGCCTGCGACCGCGGCCAGGCCGGCCGCATGGGCTTCGAGCAGCGCCATGCCCCAGGCCTCGTTGATCGCCGGCCAGACGAAAAGGTCGCTGGCCGCGTAGAGCCCGGCGAGGCGTCCCGGCGCGCAGGCGCCCAGCAGCCTGACCCGCGGGGCGAGCGGCGCGAAACCGTTCTCGATCGCTGCCCGCGCCTCGCCATCGCCGGCCACCAGCAGCGTCCAGGGCCGCGACGCAAGCCGGCCGAGCGCCGCGGCGAGAAGCCGGTAGGAGGCGAACTTGTCGCCCGATCGCATCATGCCGACCGCCAGAAGCCACGGCGTGTGGGGATCGAGGCCGAGCTCGGCGGCCAGCGCAGCTCGCGTCGCCGCGCGTCCGGCGGCGGCGGCGGCGAGAGGGGCCGTGTCGAGGAAGGGACGCAGCCGGTGCAGCCGCGAGGGCTGCGCGATCGCGCCATGCAGCGCCGCCTCGTCGCGGGCGTGGAACGACACCACGGCGGCGGCGCGATCGAGCGCCGCGCGAACGGCCGCGTGGCCGGCCTGCCAGGGTCCTTCCGCCCGCTTGGCGGCCAGCGACGCCTCGACGACCACATACGGGATGGCGAGGGCGCGGGCTACGGCCGGTCCGATCCAGTCGGGCGCCTTGTAGTAGAGATGGTATGTCAGCCAGGCTTGCGGCCGTTCCTGCGGCGCGGCGGCCGCATAGCGGGCGGCCAGTCGCCGGGCGAGCCACGCGCCGAGCGCCGCGAGGCGCTGCTGGCGTCGGGGATCGCCGCCCCCGTCCCGGCTGCGCAGCCGCGCCGCGAGATGCACCGCGTGGCCCCGCGCCGCCAGCGCGTCCATCAGCAGCTGCGCCATGCGGCGGTCGCCGCTGGGGACCGGATGGTCGGGCGGCTTCAGCGGCGCATAGAACGCGATGCGCATCAGGCGGCCGCGCGGCCGTCCCGCCCGTCTTCGGCGAAGGCCGCGGCGATGGCGCCGATGCAGCGCGCGAAGTCGAAGTCGCGACGCACGGTCTCGGCCGCGGCGGCGCCCAGCCTGTCGCGCAGCGCCGGATCGCCGATCAGCGCCGCCAGCCGGCCTGCGAGCGCCGCGGGATCGCGCGGCGGCACCAGCGCGCCGTCGATCCCGTCGGTCAGCGCCTCGGGAATGCTGGCGGCCGCGGTCGCCAGCACGGCGCGGCGCTGGCTCATCGCCTCGAGCACGACATTCGGAAGCCCGTCGCGATCGCCGTCCGCGGCGATGCGCGAGGCGAGGACGAAGACGTCGGTCGCGCGCAGCAGCGCCAGGACCTCGTCCTGGGTCCGCGGGCCGCGCCACTCGATCCGGTCGGCGATCCCCAGTTGCCGGGCCTGCGCGGCCAGTGCGGGCCCGAGCGGGCCGCCGCCGATATGCACGAAGCGCCAGTGCAGCGACGACGGCAGACGCGCCAGCGCGGCGAGCAGGTCGTCGTAGCCCTTCTTCTCGACCGCGCGCCCGACCGAACCGACGATCACCGGATCGGCGGGATCGCGCCCGTCGCGCCGCGACGGCAGGTCGGGGCAGAAGGGAAAGCGCGTCAGGTCGATGCCATGCGGCGCGTAGCGGGTCTTTCCGGGAACCAGCGCGTCCAGATGCGCCGCGCCGGCGCGCGTGCAGGTGACCGCCCAGCGCGAAGCGGTCAGCTTCTCGCGCTTCTCCCAGTCGGGCGTCGTCCAGATGTCCTTTGCGTGCGCCGAGACGCTCCAGGGCAGGCCGCGCATGACGGCCGCGTAGCGCGCGACCGAGGCCGGGGTGTGAAGAAAATGCGCGTGCACATGGCCGACATCGCCTGGCAGTTCGGCGGCCATCGCCAGCGCCTGGCCGAAGCGGCGCACCCGGTTCGGCGTGCGGTCGCGCGCCAGGTCGGCGAGCCAGATCGCGCGCGCCGCGGCGTAGCCCGGAAGCCGGCGGGCGATGCGCCAGCCTCGCCACACCCGGGCGGGGGCATGGCGAAGATATTCGGGCAGGTAATTCACCGGCGCCGCCAGCCTGCCCGCGATCTCGTGCGTCCGGCGGTCGGTGGGTCGTCGCAGCGAGAACAGGGCGAGCCGCAGCCCGAGCCGTTCCAGCGCCACCCGTCCCTGCGCGACTAAGGTCTCGCGCACCCGCGGCCATCCCTCGACGACGACGGCGATGGTTCCGCCCAGGCGCGACGGGTCCCGCGTGGCGTCAGCCGCGCGAGAAGGCGAGGCGCGGCCGCGCCAGCAGGCGCGGCTTCTGGTCGAGCCATCGCGCGGCGAGCCGTCCGACATTGCCGAGCCCGTCGAGCAGTCCGGGCACGACCACCTCGGAGGGCGTCGGCTGGAAGGGCAGGGCCCGCAGCGCCGAGACCATCGCGCGGGTGTCGCGTGCGCCGTCGGCGGCCAGCATGCGCACGAGGCCGATCTCCTGCGCCTGCTGGGCGCGGATGGATTGCTCCAGCCGTGGCGCGGTGCGCGGCACCAGGATGGCGCGCTTGTCGAAGGACAGGATCTCGCAGAACGTGTTGTAGCCGCCCATCGCGACCACGCCCGCGGCGCCGACCATCAGCGTCTCCAGCCGGGTGTCGAAGGTCAGCGCGCGGACACGGTCCAACCGCTCGACGCGCTGCATGAACTCGGCCTGCAGTTCGGGCTGCATGAAGGGGCCGAAGACGATGAGCGCATTGTGGGGCAGGCCCGCGTCGCTCTCGTAGGCGCGCAGCACCCAGTCGATCAGCGCCTCGCCGTCGCCGCCGCCGCCCGGCGTCACCAGCACATAGGGCGCGCCGCCGAAGCCTTCGAGCGGATCGACCTTGACCGACGCTGGGACGCTGCGTCGCAGATAGCCGGTGTAGCTGATCTTGCGCTTGACGCTCTTGGGCAAGGTGATGCCGGCCAGAGGATCGCAGATCTGCGGCAGGCCATAGATCCAGATCGCGTCGTAGAGGTCGCGCAGCGCCGGCAGCACGTTCTTGCGCTTCCATTCCGGCTCGAGCAGCGCGGGATCGTCCATGACGTCGCGCAGGCCCAGGACAAGCGGCACGCCCTTGGCCTTCAGCATCGCCAGGGTGGACGCGACCTCGCCGCGCAATCCAAGCGGTTCCTTGTCGACCAGGAACATGTCGGGCGCGAACGCCGCGGCGGTATGCCGGATGATCGAGGCGCGGATCGCCAGCGTCTCGCGGATGTCGAGGTGGAGGTTGAGCGAGGTATACTCGCCGTTGCGCAGCTTTATGACGCCGGGCACGCGCACGAAGTCGACCCGCGCCTTGAAGTCGAAGCTGCCGATGATCGGCGAACCCGAGATGATCAGGACCGACAGGTCCTTGTTCTGCTCGACCAGGTAATGGGCGATCGTCCGGCAGCGGCGCAGATGGCCGAGGCCCATCGTGTCGTGCGAATAGATGAGTATGCGCGGCCCCGTTCGCGGGGTGCCGGGATGTCCGGTCGCCAAGCTCTTATGCCCGTTCCTGTGCCCCTATAGCGATGGAAGGAATACCGCGTCGGCGGGCGCAAGTCACCAGGGGGCCAACCGCCCCCGGCCTTCGGGAGCGGTCCCCGGGCCGGAGGATCCGGCGTGGCGGGGTGCGGATGCGGTTGTTACGGCTGGCGGGCGGGTCTAACCTGCCGGCTGGGTCAGGGGGCTCTGGTTCGGACCATGGAAAAGACCATCCATCGCTTCGTCCTGCGACACGCGCGCGCGGAGACCCTGTTCCTCATCGCGCTGACGCTCGGGTCGCTGCCGCTCTACTATCTCGCCCTCGACATCCCCAAGACGATCGTCAATCAGGCGATCGTCGGCAAGGGGATGACCTGGCCGACGCAGGTGATGGGCGTCTCGCTGAGCCAGGTCGGGTATCTGTTCCTGCTCTGCGGCGCCTTCCTGGTCGCGGTGCTGGTCAATGGCGGCGTCAAGCAGTACCTCAATACCCTGAAGGGCAGGCTGGGGGAGCGGCTGCTGCGCCGGCTGCGCTACGAACTGGTCAGCCGGATCCTGCGGTTCCCGCTGCCGCATTTCCGGAAGGTCTCGGCGGCCGAGATGATCCCGATGGTCACCTCGGAGGTCGAGCCGATCGGCGGGTACATGGGCGACGCCTTCGCCCAGCCGCTCATCCAGCTGGGCACGCTGGGGACCATCGTCCTGTTCCTGTTCATCCAGAACCCGCTGATGGGGCTGGCGGCGATCTCGCTCTATCCGATCCAGGCCTATCTGATCCCGAAGCTGCAGAAGCGGATCAACCAGCTCGGCAAGCAGCGGGTCAAGGCGGTGCGGCGGCTGTCGGAGCGGATCGGCGAGACGATCGGCGGCGTCCAGGAGGTCCGCGCCCACGGGACGATCGCCTACGAGCGGGCGCATTTCGCCGATCTGTTCGGACGGATCTTCGAGATCCGGTTCGAGATCTACCAGCGCAAGGGTTTCGTCAAGTTCCTGAACAACTTCCTGAACCAGCTGGCGCCGCTGATGTTCTACTCGATCGGCGGCTACCTGGTCATCCAGGGCGACCTGACGGTGGGCGCGCTGACCGCCGCGCTGACCGCGAACAAGGACATGTCGGCGCCGTGGAAGGAGCTGCTGGACTGGTATCAGCAGACCGCCGACATCAAGATCAAGTACGAACAGGTGACGGAGCAGTTCCGGCCCGAAAACATGATCGAGCCTGGTCTGCAGGACCATTTGGACGGCACGCCCGAACCCCTGTCGGGCCCGATGCGGCTGACCGGTGTCGGCGTCGTCGACGAGACCGGCCTGCGCCAGCTGGAGAACGTCTCGCTCGAGCTGCCCGCCACCGGCCGGGTCGCGGTCACCGGCGAGCCAGGCGGCGGGAAGGAGGTCTTCGCCCAGGTGCTGGCCCGGCTGACGCCGCCCAGCGCGGGGCGCGTGATCTGGGGCGACAAGGATCTGGCTTCGATCAACGAGGCGGTCCTCGGCGCCCGGCTCGGCTATGTCGGACCGTCGGCCTATGTCTTCTCGGCCAGCGTGCGCGACAATCTGTTCTACGGGTTGAAGCAGCGCCCCATCCGGCCGGCCAAGCGCGACGACGCGGCTGCGCGCAAGCGGCTGACTGCCGTCGCCGAGGCGCGGCGGGCGGGCAACAGCGACCTGGACCATGAGGCCGACTGGGTCGATCTGCAGGCGGCAGGCGTGGACACGCCCGCGGAGATCGACGCGCGGCTGCTCCAGCTTCTCGCCCATGTCGATCTTTCGGAAGACATCTACACCCTGGGCCTGCGCGGCCGGATCGATCCGGACCGCCAGCCGGCCCGCGCCGCCGCCATCCTCGCCGCGCGCGCCGCGCTGGCCGCGCGTCTGGCCGAGCCCGATCTGGGCGGACTCGTGGAGCGCTTCGATCCGCAGGCCTACAACACCAACGCCTCGATCGCCGAGAACCTGCTGTTCGGCACGCCGCTCGAGCCGGCGTTCGAGATCGACGCGCTGGCCGCAAATGCCGCGGTCGTGGCGGTGCGCGACCGTGTCGGATTGACGCCGCTGCTGATCGCCGCCGGCCGTCAGGTCGCCCAGACCATGACCGAGATCTTCGCCGACCTGCCCGACGGTCACGAGTTGTTCGAGCAGTACAGCTTCCTGACCGCCGACGAACTGGCCGAGCTGCCCAGCCTGCTGAAGCGCGTCGGCGAGGGGACCGAGCCCCAGGGCGCGGATCGCCAGCGATTGCTGTCGCTGCCCTTCAAGCTGGTGGATGCGCGCCATCGTCTGGGCGTGATCGACGAACAGCTCAAGGCGCGGATCCTGGCCGCGCGTGCCGAGCTGCGCGGCGCCATCGGCGCCGGCGTCGCGTTCTTCGATCCGGATCGCTACAACGCCGCGGCCACGATCCAGGACAACATCCTGTTCGGCAAGCCGGCCTACGGCATCGCGCGCGCGGAGGCCCGCGTCGGGCGCATCATCGCCGAGACGCTGGACGCCAGCGGCCTGCGCAATGCCGTGCTCGAGGTCGGGCTCGATTTCCAGGTGGGCGTCGCCGGCGCGCGCCTGTCCAACGCCCAGCGTCAGAAGCTGGCCCTCGCCCGAGCGCTTGCCAAGCGGCCCAGCCTGCTGGTCGTCAACGAGGCCACGCAGGGCCTCGATCCGGCCGCCCAGGCCCGGGTCATGGACGGCGTGTTCGCCGGGGCCGGGGAATGCCTGGTCGTCTGGGTCTTGCAACCGAACGCCGAGCGCGGATCCTTCGATCGGCTGCTCGTCTTTTCTGAAGGGCGGCTGGCCGGCGACGACCGGCCCGCCGCGTCTCCAGCCTGAGCCCGGGAGCCAGCCATGTCGTTGCAGGAAGAAGTCGAGATCCTCCGCCGCATCCCGCTGTTCGCCAAGATGGAACCGGCGCGGCTCAAGCTGCTGGCGTTCACCAGCCAGCGTCTCGCCTTCGCGGCCGGGCAGGTTCTGTTCAACCAGGGCGAGACCGGCGACTCGGCCTACATCGTCATGGACGGCGTGGCCGACGTGTCGATCGCGACGCCGAGCGGCCCGGTGGTCGTTGCGACGGTGGGCCGCAACGCCATCATCGGCGAGATCGCCATCCTGTGCGACGTGCCGCGGACCGCCACGGTCACCGCCAGGGCCGATCTCCATGCGCTGCGCATCGACAAGGAGACATTCTTCCGTCTGGTGAACGAGTTCCCGCAGATGGCGGTCGAGATCATGCGCGAGCTGGCCCAGCGCCTCGAGAAGACCAACCAGCAGCTGCGCGCGACCATCGCCGCGCGTCCCGGCTGAGCTGGGGGAACCCGCGCGTGTCGCGGCTGGAAAGCTTCATCCGGCGTCTGGAGGCCCAGCGCCGCTGTCTGGACTGGGCGGCGCAGGCGATCGCGGGCTATCCGGGCGCGGTTCTCGAGCTGGGCCTCGGCAATGGCCGAACCTACGACCATCTTCGCCACCGGCTCGGACCGGCCCGCGCCATCTTCGCGTTCGACCGGCAACTCGCTGCCCATCCGGACTGCGTGCCGCCGCCCGGTCTGCTGCTGCTGGGCGAATTGCACGACACGCTGCCCGCCTTCGCCGCGCGCGGGGTCGCCGTGGCGCTGGTCCATGCCGATCTCGGTTCGGGCGACCGGGCCGCCAGTGCGGCGCTGGCCGGCTGGCTTGGCCCGCAGCTGCGCCGGCTCGCGGCTCCGGGCTGTCTGGTGCTGTCGGATCAGCGGCTCGGCGAGCCCGGGCTGGCGGTTCAGGCCTTGCCGGACGGCGTGCCGGCAGATCGCTACTTCGCCTATCGTTGCGCCTGATCGAGATCGACGATCACGGGCACGTGGTCGGAGCCCTGGGTCCAGCCCCGCGCGCCCTTCAGGACATAGGCGGCGCGCAGCCGTGCCGCAAGCGGCCCCGACACCCAGACATGGTCGAGACGCCGGCCGCGATCCGATGCGCGCCAGTCGCGATTGCGGTAGCTCCACCACGTGTAGACCCGCTGCGGCTCGGGATGCAGCGCGCGCAGCGCGTCGACCCAGCCATGGGCATCCATGGCGGCGGCCAGACGGGTCGTCTCCGCCGGCGTGTGGCTCACGACGTCGAGCAACTGGCGATGCGACCAGACGTCGCTCTCGAGCGGCGCCACGTTGAGATCGCCCACCAGGATGCGGGGCGTCGAAGCACCGGCGCCGGACCAGAATTCCGCCATCTGGTCGAGGAATTCCAGCTTGTGCGCGAATTTCTCGTTCGTCGCGGGATCCGGCACGTCGCCGCCCGCGGGCACATAGACGCAGTGCAGTTCGATCCCGCCCGGCAGTTCGGCCTGGACATGACGCGAATCCTCTCGCCCCGCCCATAGCCGCCGCCCATGCCCGGCCAAGGGCAGGCGCGAGAGGATGGCGACGCCGTTGTAGCCCTTGTCGCCCTGGATGTGCTGATGCGGATAGCCGAGCGCGGCGATGGCGGCGCCCGGGAAGACGGCGTTCGTCGCCTTGGTTTCCTGAAGGCAGATGACGTCCGCGTCGCTGCACGCCGCCAGATCCCCCAGCAGCTTCAGACGCAGACGCACCGAATTGATGTTCCAGGTCGCCAGACGCAGCACGCCAGGCGGGCGCGGCGGAAGCCGGTCCTCGACATAGGGGAATTCGTCGCGAGTGGTCATGCCCCCTTGTGGCGGCCGACAGGGTCGAAGGTCAAGCCCGGCTACCGCCCGATCACGCCGCCCCAAAAGGAAAGCGCCCGGCCGGGGGGGGGGGGGGGGGCGGGGGGGGGGAGGCACATTTTGGGGGGGCCCGGGGGCGGGCGGGGGGGAACGTTGCGGGGACAAGGGGAACTCC
>DAISVW010000006.1:0-13174 GCA_036826695.1 Aestuariivirga sp. | reverse complement strand
CCCCCCCCCCCCCCACTTCCCCCCCCCCGCCCGGGGGGGGGGCGCTGGCCGGGCGCTGGAAGCTCCTTTTGGGGGGAGCCCGGGGACGTCAGGGGAGGACGTTGCCCGGACAATCGGACAAGCCGATCGTTTCGAGTGCAGATATGGGAGCTGATGGAGCGACGTCAAGCGAGGCTCCAGAAAAAAATACGCGGAAATAGTTTCCAGCATCGGCTGGGCCGTGCCGCCGCGCGAGGCTGCTTCAGAGCCGCCGCTCGCTCGCGCGACCGGCGGCGGCGGCGGCGAAGGCGCGAAACACGCCGCCGGAGAGCGGATCGTCGAGCAGCCATTCGGGATGCCACTGCACGCCGATCGCGAAGCCGCGTGCGCCGGCGACGCGGACCGCCTCGATCGTGCCATCCGGCGCGTGCGCCTCCGCGACCAGCCCGTCGGCCAGCCGATCGATCGCCTGGCCGTGAAGGGAATTCACCATCGCTGTCGCCGCGCCGCCGACAAGCCCGGCCAGGACGCCGCCAGGTGCAAGGTCGACCGCGTGTGCCGCGGCATAGCGTCGCGCCACGGAGCGTTCCGGACGCGACCGGTGGTCGAGGCGCCCGTCCAGCTCGTGGACATGCTGGTGGAGCGTGCCGCCGAGCGCGACGTTCAATTCCTGATGGCCGCGGCAGATCGCCAGCAACGGCAGCCCGGTGTCGATGGCAAGCCGTGCCAGCGGCAGCGTCGTGGCGTCGCGCCGCGGATCGAGCGGCGTTTCGGGGCGCGCCGGGGGGCCGCCATACCGCAGCGGATCGACATTCGACGGGCTGCCGGTGAGCAGCAGGCCGTCCAGCCGCCCCAGAAGGGCCGTGCCGTCGAGCGCGTCGCCCAGCGACGGCACGATCACCGGCAGGCCGCCGGCATGAAGGATCGCCCGCACATATGGATCCGCGGCGGCATGGAAATCGTGGCGCTGGGCGAGGACGCAGGCGGCGACCCCGATCACCGGCGGCCGGCGATCGTGGGATGGCTCCTGGTTCGGATCGGCTGTGCGCGGCTGGACCATGGCATTCAGTCGCGGGAGGGCGTTTCCTCGCGGAATTCGAACAGCAGCGGGTCTATCGCTATCCCCTGCTCGATTTCCGACAGGGTGACCTGGATGGTCACGCCCTGGCCGTCGACGACGGTCCAGCTCGCCAGATGGAACGGCCGCTCGGCGAAGGCGAAGGCGATCCGTCCGGCGCGCGGATCGCTGGTCTGCACGATTTCGATCCGCAGCATGCCGGGCGTTCGCTGGACGCCGACGACGGTGACCTCGCCCTGCAGCGAGACCCGCTCGCGCAGCAGCACGGCGGCGGGGGTCTGGGACAGCAGAAGATAGGTCGTCTGCCGAAGCTCGCGATCGTGCTGGATCAGTTGCCCGCGCGCAGCGACGATCATCAGCCTGACCGGATCGCCATAGTCGAGCCGCAGACGTCCCGGTCGCTGGATATGGAGCCTGCCCTCGGCGACAGCGCCACGATCGGAGACCTGGACGAACCGCGCGCGCAGCGTGCGCAACCCGTTGAGATATTCCTCGACCCGCGCGATGTCGCGCCGGTCTTCCTCGGAGGGCCGGAAGCCCTGGGCGGCCGTGTCCCGCGGCGCTGCGAGCGCCACGAGACCGGCCATGATGGCGCGCCTGGTGACCATGCGCGCCGGACCCTAGGCGTCCGTCACGGCGTCTGCAAGCCGCGCGTATCCTGACGCGTGCGCCACAGAGAGTAGACGATGCCGCCGGAGATCAGGCCAAACGTGACGCCGAGCGAGATCCAGGCCGGCATCTTGCCGAACAGGTTCACCGCGAAGATCTTGCAGCCGATGAAGACCAGAACCAGCGCCAGCGCGTATTTGAGATAGCGGAAGCGGTGGATCATCGCCGCCAGCGCGAAATAGAGCGCGCGCAGGCCGAGAATGGCGAAGATGTTCGAGGTGTAGACGATGAACGGGTCCTGGGTGATGGCGAAGATCGCCGGCACCGAGTCCACCGCGAAGATCAGATCGACGAATTCGACAATGATCAGCGCCAGCATCAGCGGCGTGATGTGGCGCACCATCTTGCCGGTCTTGGGATCCGGCAGCCTGACCGTGAACTTCTCGCCATGCAGTTCGTCGGTGACCCGGAAACGCTTGCGCACGAACTTGACGATCCAGTTGTCGTCGAGCGATGGCTTTTCGTTCGAGGTCTTGAACATCTTGAGCCCGGTGAAAACCAGGAAGGCTCCAAAAAGGAACAGCACCGACTGGAAGGACATGACCAGAGCCGCCCCCAGCCCGATCAGGATGGCACGGAACAGGATGACGCCGATGATGCCCCAGAACAGCACCCGATGCTGGTAGAGCCTCGGGATGCCGAGGAAGGCGAAGACCGTGGCGATGACGAAGATATTGTCCATCGCCAGCGACTGCTCGATCAGATAGCCGGTGAAGAATTCAAGCCCGGACTGGGCGCCGCGCGCATACCACACCCACGCGCCGAACATGAAGGCAATCGCCATGTAGCCAGCGTAGAGAATGAAGCTTTCCTTGGCTTCGATCTCCTTCTGGTCCTTGTGCAGGAAGCCGAGGTCGAACACGAGGAGGCCAATCACCATGGAAATGAACACCAGCCAGAAATAGGCCGGCGTGCCGAGAAAATCGGAAAACAGAAAGGCGTTGATGAATTCCACGGTCGGACCCCCGCTGCAGCAATCAATTCTTCTACGCGGCTCCGACTTCACGGGAAAGAATGATTTTCCCGCCAGAGAGGCCCGGCCCGGCACCGCTCTGGCGAAATGGGGCGAAATGCGGCAAGTTCAAGGGCAAGGAACATGAATTTCCTGTAATGTTGGGGATCAGCCGTTGCGAAGCGCGATAGCCATTCAGGTGATCGGCTGCCATGCCGAAGGCGAGGTGGGCGACGTGATCATCGGCGGGGTGGCGCCGCCCCCCGGGGCCACGCTGTGGGAACAGTCCCGCTTCATCGCCAGCGACGGGCGGCTGCGGGCGCTGGTGCTGAACGAGCCGCGCGGCGGGGTTTTCCGCCATGTCAACCTGCTGGTGCCGCCGAAGAACTCCCTGGCGCAGATGGGCTTCATCATCATGGAGCCGGAGGATACCCCGCCGATGTCCGGCTCCAACTGCATCTGCGTGGCCACCGTGCTGCTCGCTGCCGGGATCATTCCGATGACCGAACCCGAGCCCAGGCTGGTGCTCGAAGCACCGGCCGGGCTCGTTGAGGTCACCGCCGCCTGCCAGGGCGGCAAGGCCCAGTCGATCACGCTCCGCAACGTGCCAGCCTTCGCTGACCGTCTGGCGGTGCCGCTGGAGGTCGAAGGCCTCGGCACGCTTGCCGTCGATACCGCCTTCGGCGGCGACAGTTTCGTGATCGCCGATGCCCGCCAGCTGGGCTTCGGTGTGACGCCCGGCGAGGCGCGCGACCTGGCGCTGGCCGGCCGGCGCATCGTCAAGGCGGCGAATGAGCAACTCGCCTTCCACCATCCGGAACTTCCCGGCTGGCGGCATTTCTCTTTTGCTTTTCTCACCGGGCCGCTCGAAACGGTGGACGGCTGCCTCTCCAGCCGCAATGCCTGCGTGATCAAGCCGGGCAAGATCGACCGGTCGCCCACCGGCACAGGCTGCTCGGCGCTGATGGCGGTGCTCCATGCCAGGGGCCTGCTCGGCGAAGGCCAGCGCTACATCGGCCGCTCGATCATCGAAACCCGCTTCACGGGCGAGATCGCCGCCGTGACGCATGTGGGCGGGCGCCCCGCCATCATCCCCACCATCACCGGGCGGGCGTGGATCACCGGGCAGTCGACCCTGATGCTTGATCCCGGCGATCCCTTCCCGCATGGTTACCGGCTGGCGGACACCTGGCCCCAGGACGCGACCGCCTGACCGCCGCCGGTTCGCAAGGGAGACACGCCATGAACCTCGTCCAGATCATCGACAGCAAGGGCAAGCGCCGCGTCGGCCTCGTTGCGGCGGACCGCGTCGTGCTGCTCAGGAAGGCCACAACGACCCGCGACCTGGCGGCAATGGCGATCGCCGAGGGCAAGAAACTCGCCGGGCTCGCCGCCGCGCTCGCCAGTTCCGCCACCGAGGACTACGCCGCAGCACTCAAGGAAAAGCGGGTGCTGGCCCCGCTCGACCATCCGGACCCCGCCCATTGCATCGTCACCGGCACCGGCCTCACCCATCTGGGCTCGGCGGCGGCGCGCGACGGCATGCACAAGAAGCTGGCGGGCGGAGCAGAAGAGCTCACCGACAGCCTCAAGATGTTCAAGCTCGGCCTCGAAGGCGGCAAGCCCAGGGACAGGAAACAGGCGGGCGTGCAGCCGGAATGGTTCTACAAGGGCGACGGCTCCTGGCTTGTGGGGCCGGGCCAGCCGCTGCCGCTGCCGTCTTTCGCGCTCGACGGCGGCGAGGCGCCGGAGCTGGCCGGCCTCTATCTGATCGACGCGAAGGGCCAGCCCCTGCGGCTCGGCTTCGCGCTCGGCAACGAATACTCGGACCATGTGACGGAGCGGCAGAACTATCTCTACCTCGCACATTCCAAGCTCCGCCATTCGGCCATCGGGCCAGAAATGGTGACGGGCCCGATCCCCGCCTCGATCGAGGGCATGAGCCGCATCATCCGCGGCGGCAAGACCATCTGGGAAAAGCCCTTCCTCACCGGCGAGGCCAACATGAGCCACAGCCTCGCCAATCTTGAATACCATCACTTCAAGTATGACGGCTTCCGGCGGCCGGGCGACATCCACATCCATTATTTCGGCACTGCCACGCTGTCGATCGCCGACAATGTGAAAACCCAGGACGGGGACGTCTTCGAAATTTCCGCCCCGCCCTTCGGCGCCCCGCTGCGCAACCCGCTGAAGGCGGCGAAGCCCCGTTACCGGCCGGGCGGCGCGCGCATCCTGTGAGGCCAAGTGACGGCACGCTTCATCGCGCTTGACTGGGGCACCACCTCGTTCCGCGCCTATCTGGCGGACGGCGATGGCCGGGTGCTGCACAGCATGGCGGCGGCGGAGGGCATCCTCGCCGTCACCGATGGCCGTTTCGAAGAGGCGCTGGAACGCCACATCGGAGGCTGGGACAAGGCGCTGCCGGTGATGGCCGCCGGCATGATCACCTCCCGCCAGGGCTGGATCGAACTTCCCTATCTGCCCTGCCCGGCCTCCGCCGCGGACCTGGCGCGGGCGCTGCATTTCCACGAAACCGCCTCTGGCCGCCGCATCGCTTTCGCCACTGGCCTCAGCTACCGGGCGCCGGATGGCATGCCGGAAGTGATGCGCAGCGAGGAGGTGCAGGTGTTCGGCTCGCTGGGCCAGGGGGTGAGCCATTTCGTGACGCCGGGCACCCATTCCAAATGGATCGCCACCGAAGGCTGGCAGCTCACGCGCTATGCCACCTATGTGACGGGCGAGGTCTTTGCCGCGCTCAAGGAACACACCATTCTTGGCCGCCTGATGCAGCAGGGGCCGGGGGATGACGAAGCCTTCGCGCGCGGTGAGCAGGCGGCCTTCGATGATCCCGCCGGCTTCCTGCACCGCATTTTCGCCGCGCGCTCGCTGGGCCTGTTCGGCGAGCTGGCGCCGGAATCGATCGCCTCTTTTCTCTCGGGGCAAGTGATCGGCAGCGAGGTGGCGCATGCCATCCGGGACAATCCGCGCGATGCCGAATACATGGTGCTGGCCTCGCCCGGCATCGGCCAGCGCTATGTGCAAGCCATCCGGCTTGCCGGGCTGAAGGTGCGCTATGGCGACCCGCAGGCCATCGTCAAAGGCCTCGCCATCATCGCCCGCCATGCCGGCATCATCTGAAACGGACCAACAGCAACTCTGACAGGGGAAGACAGCACATGAAAATCGCAATGGTGACAGGCGCCGGTTCGGGGATCGGCAAGGCGGTGGCGCTGGCCTTCGGGCGCGAAGGCTATGGCGTGGTGCTGGCCGGACGCCGCGCCGATCTTCTCAATGAGGTGGCCGCCGCCATCGGCCCCAACGCGCTGGCCGTTCCGACCGACGTCGCCGACCCCGATGCGGTCAAGGCATTGTTCGCCGCCGGAAAGAAGCGCTTCGGCCGCCTCGACGTATTGTTCAACAATGCCGGCACGGGAGCGCCCGGCACCATCCTGCTCGAGGACCTGACGGTCGACATGTGGCGGAACGTGGTCAACGTCAATCTCTCCGGCGTCTTCTATTGCATGCAGGAGGCCTTCCGCGTGATGAAGGCGCAATCGCCGCAGGGCGGCCGCATCATCAACAATGGCTCGATCTCAGCGCATGCGCCGCGGCCCAATTCAGCACCCTATACCTCGACCAAGCATGCCGTGACGGGGCTTACCAAATCCGGCTCGCTGGATGGGCGCAAATACGATATCGCCGTCTGCCAGATCGATATCGGCAATGCCGGCACCGACATGACCGAAAGGATGAAGACCGGCATGCCGCAGGCCAACGGCACCGTGGCGCCGGAACCCACCATGGATGTGGAGAATGTGGCGAGGACAGTGCTCTACATGGCCTCGCTGCCGCTCGACGCCAACGCCCAGTTCGTGACCGTGATGGCCACCAAGATGCCCTATATCGGCCGCGGCTGAGAGGGCAGCGCGCGCGCGCGTTGAGCGTGGTTCGACCAACACTCATTTCGCTCCCGACACCGCATGGCTACAGCGAGTTCAGCTACAGTAGCGGCCTACGCCGCCGTCCGCCGCACCACCCGGTAGGCGACGATCACCGCCGCGACGCCGAACAGAACCGACCCCAGGGCAGTGCCAACCAGAAGACCTTCCGGCCCGCCGAGCCGCGCGCCCAGAAGCGCGAAGGGAATGGTGCCCAGCGTCGCCTTGCCCCAATTGAAAAGGGTCGAGAGCTTCGGGTGGCCGAGATTGTTGAAGGCGGCATTGGCCACGAACTGCGCGCCCGCGAAAGCCCAGCTTACCCCGATGAAGGTGCAGAAGAACACCACGATGTCGACGCTGCGGCCCGCCGCGTTGAAGCCCTCGGCGATCTGATGACGGAACAGGAACAGGATGAGCGAGGCCGCCAGCGTATAGATGGCGGAGAAGATCAGACCGTCGGTCAGTGTCTGGCGCACCCGGTCATGGCGCTTCGCACCGAAGTTCTGGCCGATCACCGGACCCACCGCTCCGGAGAGCGAAAAGATCACGCCATAGGCCACCGGAATGAGCCGCCCGACGATGGCGAAACCCGCTACCGCCTCGTCGCCGAAGCGGGCGATCTCATAGGTCATGTAGGCGTTGGCGAAAGGTGCTGCGAGCTGGGTGAGGATGGCCGGATAGGCAATCGCCCAGAGCGGCGCAAAATCACGCTTGAGGCCGCGAAGCCGCATTGGATTGAGGAAGCCATGCACCCTGGCCACACTGTGCAGGCCGATGCCGAAGGACACGAGATAGCCGAGCACGGTGGCCACCGCGGCGCCCTGAATGCCTAGCCCCAGGCCGAAGATGAAGATCGGATCGGCGCAGATCGTCACGATTGCCGTGGACAGCGTGATGTACATGGCGCGCTTCGCATCGCCGATGCCGCGCAGGATGAAGGAGCAGCACAGCGCACCGCCAACCAGAATGTAGCCGGGCGTCATGGTCCAGATGAATAGCTGGGCCAGGCGCTTCGCTTCACCCGACGCGCCCATCAGTTCGAGCAGCGGGCCGGACCCGAGCGCGATGATCAGGGTGATCGCCGCCGCCATGATCAGCGCGAACAAGAGCGCGCTCGTGGCATATTCACGGGCCCTTGTCATGTCGCCCGCGCCGATGTTGCGCGCCACCAGCGCGGCGGCCGCGATGCCGGAGCCGATCGCCGCCGAGAGATTGACGAACACGATGGTACCGGCATAGCCGATCGCCGCCGTGACCTCCGTCTGTTTCAGCAGAGACAGAAAGAACAGATCGATGAGGTCGACGAGGAACAGGGCCATCAGACCCACCGCGCCGGTGAGCGTCATCACCGCCACGTGGCGCATGGTCGAGCCGGTGACGAAAGGCGCGTTCGTGACCCCGGCGGTGGACGTCATACGGAAAAGCCAAGGGCGCGGGCCTCGGCCTGCAGTTGGTCTTGCCCTGTGAAATGATGGCCAACGAGGCCGGCCAGCCGCGCGCCGGCCACGTTGGAGCGCTTGTCATCAATGAACCAGCACGCACCCGCTTCGGCGCCCATGCGCCGCAACAGGCTCCTGAAACTCGCAGGGTCTGGCTTCTTGGTTCCGAATTCGAAGGAGTAATAGCGTTCGAAAAAGATCTCCGTCAGCCCGGGAAAAAGTTCCGAAAGGCTCGCCTTGGTGAGCGGGCCGTTGTTGCTGTAGATCGCGAGGCGCGCCTCGGACACGATCGCCCGGGCCAGGGCCAGCATCTCGGGCCATGGCGTCATCGCGTCACGCCGCGCCGCCACCCACTCGTCGCGGCTGATCGGGTAGCCGAGCCGTTGGCCGAATTCCTTCAGATAGTCTTCAGGGTCGGGGTAGACTCCGGTGTCCGCCTCGTCCTCGAAGCCCGAATCCCAGATCGCCGCGCGGATGTCGCGCGGCATGCGGCCCGACAATCGTGAGAGCACCCGGAGCCGGCGGCCGAGATCATAGCGGCACAGCACGTCGTCCATGTCGAAGATGACGACGGCCGGTTTCATGGGCCGAGTCAGGACGCGGTGCCGCCGACCGTCAGCCGGTCGATGCGGAGCGACGGCTGGCCGACACCCACCGGAACGCCCTGGCCATTCTTGCCGCAGGTGCCGATGCCGGGGTCGAGGCCCATGTCGTTGCCGACCATCGAGACGCGGGGCAGCGCGTCGGCGCCGGCCCCGATCAGGGTGGCGCCCTTCACCGGCATGGTGATCCTCCCATCCTCGATCAGATAGGCCTCGGTGCAGGAGAACACGAACTTGCCCGAGGTGATGTCCACCTGGCCGCCGCCAAAGGACTTGGCGAAAAGCCCGCGCTTGATCGAGCGCAGGATTTCGTCTGGCTCGCTGCCGCCCGAAAGCATGTAGGTGTTGGTCATGCGCGGCATCGGCGCATGGGCATAAGACTGGCGGCGGCCGTTGCCGGTGGGAGCCACCCCCATCAGCCGGGCATTGAGGCGGTCCTGCATCAGGCCGACCAGTATGCCGTCCTCGATCAGCGTCGTTCGGCGTGACGGCGTGCCCTCGTCATCGATGGTAATCGAGCCGCGCCGGTCAGGAAGTGTTCCGTCATCGACAATGGTCACGCCCTTTGCGGCCACCCGGCTTCCCATCATGCCGGTGAACACGCTGGTCTTCTTGCGATGGAAATCGCCCTCGAGCCCGTGGCCCACCGCCTCATGCAGCAGGATGCCGGGCCAGCCGGGCCCCAGCAGCACGTCCATTTCGCCCGCCGGGGCGGGCCGCGCCTCGAGCGCCACCAGGCTCTGGCGCAGCGCCTCGCGGGCGGCCGCCATCCAGACGTCATCGGTGAAATAGGACAGGGGCGAGCCGCGGCCGCCAAGCCCATGGCTTCCCTGGCCCTGTTCCTTGCCATCGGCGCTGGTCACGGAAATGTTGAAACGCACGAGCGGACGCACGTCGCGGTAAGTGGCGCCGTCGGCGCGGAGGATTTCGACCGCCTGCCAGTCCGCCGCCATCGACACCGCCACCTGCCTGACCCGCGGATCGAGGCCGCGGGCATAGGCATCGGCCCTTTCGAGAAGCGCGATCTTGGCCGCGAAGCCCATGGCCTCGGCCGGGTTGGCGTCGGCATAGAGCCGGGCGTTGGTGCGGTCAGGCGCCAGCGCATGGTTCACGGCGCCGCCTGTTGTCACGTTGCGGCAGACCTCGGCAGCCCGCTTCAGGGCCGCTTCAGAGACGTCGCTGGCATGGGCATAGGCGGCGGTCTCGCCGCGCACGGCGCGGAGCCCGAAGCCCTGGGTTTCATCGAAACTCGCCGATTTCAGCTTGCCATCGTCCCAGACCAGGCTTTCGGTCTGCCGCCGTTCGAGAAAGAGTTCGCCGTCCTCTGCGCCCTTCAGCGTATCGGAGACAATGGCTTCCGCCCGGCGGCGGCTCAGGCCGGCGGAGTCGAGCAGCGAGATGGGCGCGTCAGCGAGCACGGGCACTACCTTCATGTCAGGAACCTGTCACCGACATAGATAGGTCAGGCTGACGCCATGCGCCAGCCCGGAGGCCCGCAGGAACAGCCGGCCGGATCAGATTTTTTCGAGCGCCGCGAGCGAGGCCGAGAAACCGTCGAGCGACAGCTTCATGGGCAGACCCATGCCCGGCGCCTCGTAGATGATGAAGTTGGCTTCCTTGCCCTTCTTCATCTTGGCCAACGTATCGGCGGAGGCCTCGGCGAAGGCCATGCAGATCTGCGGCATGCAGCGCGTGAACGGCACCCGGCCGACAGCTTCGCCATCAATCTCAAGCGCCACGCCGGTGGGCAGGAACACGCCGATCGGCGCAATGACCCGCATGTTGAAGCCTGTCTTGTCGCCTTGGGCCACCTTGACCAGAACCAGGGTCAGCGTGGCGCGCGGATTCTTCTCGTTTTTCACCGTCTGCACCATGCCGCACTGGCGCTGCGGCTGCTGGCCTTCGGGCGCGGGCGGGGTTTCGCAGGTCACTTTCCAGGCGCCATTCTCGGCGATCACGTCAACCTTTGGCGCCGGGGGCTGGGCGGGCTGACCCGGCTGAGCGGTCTGACTGTCTTGCTTGTTGGCGCGTGGGCCGAACTGGGTCTGGGCGTCCTGCTTCTGGCTTTCCTGGGCCATGGCCGGCGCGCCAGGCCCAATGATCAGGGTGAGACCCGCCGCGGCGAGCATGAACCGGCGGAACGGCTGAGAGGTGATTGGCACAGATGGTTACCCCGTGGTTTACGATTCGGCGGATTTAGCGCCAGACATCGTCTTAGACAACCGTCTTTGCTGGCCCGAGGATAGCCGGATTGAAGTCGGAATGGGGCGGAATTCCGGTTGTGCGGCCAAAGCCTTACGGCACGACGTTTTGCCGCGCCTGCCCACGTTGCGGCGGGCTTCCGAATGTGGTTCACAAGCCAATCGGAGAAGGTGTCCGTGACCGTGTCTACCGTCGCCGCCACGCGGCATGACGTTAGGTCCAGATGGGAGAAGAAATCGATGAATTTCCGAAGCATGTGGGTTTGTGTCCTGGGGCTTGCCGCGGCGTTCTCCGGAGCGCGGGAAGCGCTGGCCGTCGAGGGCTACGCGAAGCCCTGGCAGATGGGCCTGCAACCCGCCGCTTCGCCGTCGATGGAAGGCATTCACTGGTTGCACAACGTGTTGTTGCTGCCGATCATCACGGTGATCGCCCTGTTCGTGCTCGCGCTCCTGTTGATGGTGGTCGTCAAGTTCAACGCGAGGGCCAATCCGGTGCCGTCGCGCACCACCCACAATACCGTGATTGAGGTCCTGTGGACCGTGGTGCCGATCCTGATCCTGGTGGTGATCGCGGTGCCGTCGTTCCGCTTGCTCTATCTGCAGCGCGATATCCCGGCTTCCGACATGACGATCAAGGTGATCGGCAATCCCGGCTGGAACTGGACGTATGAATATCCCGATCTCGGCACCAACGAGGACGGCACGGCCAAGATTTCTTTCACATCGAGCCTCGATGACCGCGCGCGGGAGATCGAAACCGCGAAACAGGCCGACGTGCCTTATCTTCTCAAGACCGACAATCCGGTGATCGTGCCGGTCGGCTAGTTCGTCAAGCTGTTCGTCACCTCTGACCCCGACGGCATCATCCACGCCTGGACGATCCCGCAATTCGGCATGAAGATCGATGCCATTCCCGGCCGCCTCAACCAGGACTGGTTCAAGGCTGATCGTGAGGGCGTTTTCTACGGACAATGTTCGGAGCTCTGCGGCAAGGACCACGCCTACATGCCCATCGAGGTGCATGCCGTGTCGCCGGAAGCGTTCGATACCTGGGCCAAGACCGCGCAGACCGCGGGGCTCGAGGAAGCCTACAAGCAACTCGCCGCCGCCCAGGCCGCCGCCGGCCAGCTGGCGCAGAAGTAATCAGGATCGGGGGATATCACAATGGCAACCGCAACCGCCGCCCATGACGACCACGGCCACCCCACGGGCTGGAAGCGTTACGTCTACTCGACCAACCACAAGGACATCGGCACGATGTATCTGTGGTTCGCGATTTTTGCCGGCGTGATCGGCGGGATCCTCTCCATCGTCATGCGCATGGAGCTGCAAGAGCCCGGCATCCAGTATTTCGCGGGCCTCGCATCGATGGTCTACGGCACGCCGGAAGGCGCCGCGCTGGACGCCGGCAAGCACATGTACAACGTCTTCGTGACCGCGCATGGCCTGCTCATGATCTTCTTCATGGTCATGCCGGCGATGATCGGCGGTTTCGGCAACTGGTTCGTGCCGCTGATGATCGGCGCCCCCGACATGGCCTTCCCGCGCATGAACAACATCTCGTTCTGGCTCCTGCCGCCGGCGCTGGCGCTGCTGCTGATGTCGATGTTCGTGGAAGGCCCCGCCGGGGCTTATGGCGTGGGCGGTGGCTGGACCATTTATCCGCCGTTGTCGACAACCGGCCAGCCCGGCCCGGCGATGGATTTCGCGATTCTGGCGCTGCATATCGCCGGCGCCTCGTCGGTCCAAGGCGCCAAAAACTTCATAACCACCCGCATAAACATGCGCGCGCCCGGCCTGACGCGGCATCGGCGGCGGCAAAAACGAGACCCCCGACTGCGGTCGCCGCGGGCGGTCAAGAGGTAGAGATCTCGACCATCTCCGTAGGCCCCGGTGCCGGCCGCCCGGTGAGGGCAGGCCGAAGGATCTGATCGTGGGTCGGCATCGCCGACCCGGCCTTTCACGCCCTCTTCAAACGTACTGCGCGAGCGCGGCCTTCATCTTGCGCATGGCCTGCGCCTCGATCTGGCGGATGCGCTCGGCCGACACGCCGTACTTGGCGGCGAGGTCCTGCAGGGTGGGGCAGCCGGCCGAGGATTCGTCGCGCCGCCCGCGGGTCGCGAAGCAGCGCCGGCTGCGGGCATCGAGCGTGGCGAGCGCCGCTTCGAGTCCTTCGCCCTGCATGCGATCGCGTTCCCGCCGCTCGAGCACCTGGGCGGGCTCGGCATTGGGCGCTGCCAGGTAGGCGATGGGCGCGAAATCGTCGGCGGCATCCTCGCCGCTGGCCTCGAGCGCCATGTCCTGCCCGGTCAG
>DAISVW010000005.1:0-22337 GCA_036826695.1 Aestuariivirga sp. | reverse complement strand
CAGGGATTGTTCCGGATCAGCTGAGCATCAACAAGGCCGATCTCTATGGATCAAACTGTCAGGACTCCTCGGCTCCATCAGCCCTACTGACCGTACGAACCTCTGCTGTTTCAAACACCGGAGTTGCCGAGCTGTTGGAAAAGCTCATGCAGATCGTCCTGGGGCGCTTCGGTCTTACTGAGCCGGCATTACTGGTTACCGAGCGCCAGAGAACAGTCACGAACCGATCCGTTGAATTGCTCACTCAAGCGAGAAATCTTCCGGCTACGGCGCTGGAGCTCAGGGCGGAAGTCATCCGCCACGCAGCAGACCAGGTCGGGCGATTGACAGGCCGGACTGATGTTGAAGAGTGGCTAGGTGAAATCTTCAGTCGCTTCTGCATCGGCAAGTGAGAGATCGTGTTTCACGTGAATCAGCTGCCGGCTTTGACTTCTGGTTTCGGGCCCCATAGAGAACGACGGCATGAAGTTCAGCTTTGATGTCATTGTCATTGGAGGCGGCCATGCGGGCACCGAGGCGGCGGCAGCCGCTGCGAGGATGGGCGCCAAGACAGCCTTGTTGACCCATCGGTTGGATACGATCGGTGAAATGTCCTGTAATCCGGCGATTGGTGGGCTCGGAAAGGGCCATCTGGTGCGGGAAATCGATGCCTTGGACGGCCTTATGGGGCGGACCGCCGACAGTGCCGGGATACAGTTTCGCCTTCTGAACAGATCGCGAGGCCCGGCGGTCCGGGGGCCGCGGGCTCAGGCTGATCGCAGCCTGTACCGGCAAGCCATGCAGAAGACCTTGGCTCACTATCCTAACCTGACGCTCGTTCCGGGCGCTGCAGAAAGCCTGCTGATCGAGGCTGGCAGCGTGGCCGGGGTTGTCTGTGAAGATGGGCGGATGATGAGGGCGGCTTCGGTGGTCCTGACCACGGGGACGTTCTTGAATGGTCTCATTCACATTGGTGAACGGCGGATCCCGGCAGGACGGCATGGTGAACCGCCAAGCCATGGCATTTCTGCGCAGTTGCAGTCGCATGGCTTGAGGCTCGGACGCCTCAAGACAGGAACCCCCGCCCGGCTCGATGGCCGTACCATTGGCTGGAGCCGGCTTGAGGAGCAGAAAGGTGATGACCAGCCATCACCATTCTCGTTCCTGACGCGTCGTATTGAAACGCCGCAGGTGTCATGCTTCATCACCACGACCAACGCCCGTGGTCACCGGATCATCCGCGAGAACATCCATCGCTCCCCGATGTACTCTGTACAGATCGAGGCGTCCGGTCCTCGCTATTGTCCTTCCATCGAAGACAAGATTCATCGTTTCGCTGACAAGGAAAGCCATCAGATCTTTCTGGAACCCGAGGGTCTGGAGGACAACACCGTCTATCCAAACGGCATCTCGACATCCTTGCCGGAGGATGTCCAGGAAGCTTTCATCCGAACCATTCCGGGGCTGGAAGATGTGGTCATCAAGCGCTGGGGGTATGCGATCGAGTACGACTACATCGACCCCCGGGAGTTGACCGCAGCGCTGGAAGTGAAGAGCCTCCCCCGCCTGTTCCTGGCGGGGCAGATCAACGGCACGACGGGCTATGAGGAAGCAGCTGCCCAGGGTCTGATCGCTGGCAGCAATGCGGCGCGCAGGGCTGGCGGCCAGGCGCCGTTGATCATCGACAGGAGCCAGGCCTATCTGGGCGTGATGATTGACGACCTGGTGACCAAGGGGGTTACCGAGCCTTACCGGATGTTTACCTCGCGTGCCGAGTACCGCCTGTCCCTGCGCGCCGACAATGCCGACTTGCGGCTGACGCCGATGGGTGTTTCGGCTGGTCTTGTCGGGCGCGAACGAGAGGACCGGTTCCGGCAGCGAAAGCGGGCGATTGACGCCGGTCTGGCAGTGGCTGGCCGCTTGTCGCTCACTTCGGCAGAAGCCCTGCGGCACGGCCTGAAGGTCAATCAGGATGGGCTCAGGCGGTCGGCGCTCGATCTCCTGTCCATGCCGGAGATCGGATGGAGCCGGCTCGCGGCGCTATGGCCGGAATTGTCAGAGCTACAGCCGGACGTGGTGGAGGCGCTTGAGGCCGAGGCGCTTTATGCCGGCTACATCGAACGGCAAAGCACTGAAATTGCAGTACTCCGCCGAGAGGAGCAGCTCCGGCTTCCCGAAGCCCTCGACTACCAGGCCATGGCTGGGCTTTCTGTGGAACTCCGTCAGAAGCTCATGAGGGTCCGGCCTGCAACGCTGGGACAGGCCTCTCGCATTGACGGCATGACCCCGGCCGCCCTCGCCATTGTTCTGGGCCACGTTAAACGCCGTGACAGACAAAGCGCGGCATGATTGCCGGAACGGGAGAGGTAATTCTTGACCGGTTCAATGTTTCACGTGTGTCACGTGAGAAGATTGAGATCTATGTTGACTTGCTGTTGACTTGGCAGCGCCGCATCAACCTGATCGGACCCGGGACTGCGCAAAACGTCTGGCAGCGGCACATTCTCGATGCGCTTCAGCTTGTCCCGTTGTTGCCGCCTGGGACGCGGGTGATCGCTGATCTCGGCTCGGGTGCCGGCATCCCCGGGCTGGTGGTCGCCATGGCTGCGGATCTGGAAGTGCATCTTTATGAGAGCAATGGAAAGAAAGCTGCCTTCCTGCGGGAGGCGGCACGCCGCACCGGAACCAGGGCGCAGGTCCATGTTCTCAGGGTGGAGACCCTGGCGCATGAAGGCGAGGCTCCGAGGGTTCAATGTGTGATGGCCCGGGCGCTGGCGCCGTTGGCAATCCTGCTTGGCTATGCCGAGCCATTTCTTGTCAGGGGCGCGATCGGTCTTTTCCTTAAGGGACAAGATGTAGATAGAGAATTGACCGAAGCCACAAAATATTGGAGAATAGAAAGCTTGAAACATCCCAGCCAATGTGATCCACGTGGTGTTGTCCTTGAGATCCGTGAGGCCTCCCGTGTCTGAATTGATTTCACCAAGAGCGCCGCATCCGAATGCGCCCCGCGTGCTGGTTATCGCAAACCAGAAGGGTGGCGTCGGCAAGACAACGACGGCCATCAACCTGGGCACGGCACTGGCCGCTGTGGGCGAAAAGGTTCTGATCATCGATCTGGATCCCCAGGGCAACGCCAGTACCGGCCTCGGTCTGCAGCGGAGGCAGGACCAGAAGTCGACCTACCACGTGCTGATCGGCGAAAAGACGCTGCAGGAGGTCATTGTCGGGTCGGGAATACCGCGGCTGGACTGTGCGCCGTCGACGATGGATCTGCTGGGCGCAGAACTGGAACTCGCTGATCTTGAGCGAAAGACCCACAGGCTGGCCGATGCCATCGTGGCCCTCGTCACGGCAGAAGACGCCCGAGAGCCCTACTCCTATGTCCTGCTGGACTGCCCCCCTTCTCTCAATCTGCTCACGATCAATGCGCTCTCCGCTGCTGACGCTGTGCTGGTGCCCCTGCAGTGTGAATTCTTTGCGCTGGAAGGGCTCAGTCAGCTGATCAAGACCGTGGAACGGGTCAAGACCAGCCTCAATCCACGCCTCACCATCCAGGGCGTGGTGCTGACCATGTTTGACCGCCGCAACAAGCTTTCGGAGCAGGTGGCGGAGGATGTCCGGAGTGTGCTCGGCGACAAGGTCTACCAGACCGTCATTCCACGCAATGTGCGGATCTCGGAAGCCCCCTCATATGGCAAACCGGTGTTGCTTTACGACAATGCCTGCCTTGGATCGCAAGCCTACATCAAGCTTGCGTCGGAGATCATTCGCCGGGAGCGCGACTTGCGCGCCGCGTGAGTTCTACCGGATTGAGTGACTCACGGGTTGGGAAAGCAGGTCATCGCATGGAAACGCCAGGAGCTCCGAAACGACGACTGGGCCGCGGACTGGCGGCGCTGATCGGCGACGATAACAGCGCGGCAGCGCCGGTGCAGGACCTCCGCTCGCTGCGTCAGTTGCCTGTTGCCTTCATAAAGCCCAATCCCGATAACCCACGGAAGCACTTTTCGGAGGAAGACCTCGAGGAGCTGGCGCGATCGATCCGCGAAAAGGGTCTTCTGCAGCCAATTCTCGTTCGCACTCTTACGGCTGGCGAGCATGAAATCGTCGCGGGAGAGCGCCGATGGCGTGCGGCACAGCGCGCTGGGCTCCATGAGGTTCCGGTCATCGTCAAGGACATGACGGATAGCGAAGCGCTGGAAATCGCGCTGATCGAAAACATCCAGCGCGCCGACCTCAACCCACTCGAGGAGGCCCGCGCCTACACCCAGTTGCTCGACAGGTTCAGCTATACGCAGCAGCAGCTTGCCGATGCCATTGGCAAGAGCCGGAGCCATGTTGCAAATACCCTGCGGCTCCTCAATCTGCCCGAAGCTGTGCGTCACCAAATCGAGGGTGGCAGGCTATCGGCGG
Source organism: Aestuariivirga sp. (assembly GCA_036826695.1). GTDB lineage: Bacteria > Pseudomonadota > Alphaproteobacteria > Rhizobiales > Aestuariivirgaceae > Aestuariivirga. The sequence continues at coordinate 17,942 of DAISVW010000005.1, read as the reverse complement.
GTCATGCCCGAACGCTGGTGGCGACCGATACGCCCGCCGAACTGGCCGAACAGATCATCAGGCTTGGCCTGTCAGTACGCGAGGCGGAAAGCCTCGCCCGCGGAGCTTCAACCCGCAAAACGAGCAAGGAAAAACGGCAAAAAGATGCGGACACCCGCGCTGTTGAGAAGCTGATTTCCAACAAGATCGGTTTGAAAGTCGAGATCGCCCACAAACCTGACGGCAGCGGCGCCATGACGATTTCCTACAAGACGCTGGAGCAGCTGGACGACCTCTGCCGCCGGCTGCAGGAATGAATACCTCTCAGTGCCGGAAGTGCCGCACCCCGGTGAAGACCATGGCAAGTCCCGCGGCATCCGCGGCACGGATGACCTCCTCGTCGTGCAGCGAACCCCCGGGCTGGATGATCGCCGTGGCCCCGGCTTCCGCCGCCTCGATCAAGCCGTCGGCGAAAGGAAAAAATGCATCCGAAGCCGCAACCGAGCCGCGGATGCTTGGAACCTCAAGTTTCGCCATGCTTGATACATCAGCGTTCTTCCGTACGGCGATGCGAGCCGCGTCGACGCGCGACATCTGGCCTCCACCAATGGCTACCGTTGCGCCGTTTCTGGCATAGACGATGGCGTTTGACTTGACGTGCTTCGCCACGCGGAAGGCAAAGAGCAGATCGGCGATTTCGGCATCGGTGGGATACCGCTTGGTGACCGTTTTCAGCTGCGCCATGTCCGCTGAAACACTGTCGCGTGTCTGAACCAAGAGCCCGCCACCCACGGATTTGAAGGCCAGGCCCGGCAACGCGAGCGGATGGCCGTCCAGCACGAGCAGCCTCAGGTTTTTCTTCCTAGATACGATCTGCAATGCACTGTCATCAACGGCTGGCGCCACGATGACTTCGGTGAATATCTCAACAGTCTTTGCGGCCGTTTCCGCATCGAGAGGGCGGTTGAATGCGACGATGCCACCGAAGACGCTCAATGGATCGCAGGCAAGCGCCCTCTCATAGGCCTGCACCAGACTGCTGCCAATGGCTGCACCACAGGGGTTGGCATGCTTTACGATGACACAGGCAGCGGCGCTGTGCGCGTCGAACTCGGCAAGACATTCGATGGCGGCATCGGTGTCGTTGATGTTGTTGTAGGAAAGTTCCTTGCCTTGTATCTGCCGCGCAGCGGCAATGCCGAATCTTTTGCCAGCTGATATGTAGAAAGCCGCCTGCTGATGTGGGTTCTCGCCATAGCGCAGACCCTGCCGTTTGCTGCCGCCCGCTGCGAAATAGGCTCCAAGCGGTTCAGCCGAACTCTCGCCCAGCCACTGGCAGATCGCCGCGTCGTAACTGGCGGTTCGCGCGAAGGCTTTCGCCGCAAGCCGGCGCCGCGTTGCGAGCGAAGTTTCGCCTGCGCTCTCAAGCTCAGACGCCACCTGGTCATAATCTGCCGGATCGACGATCACGGTCACCGACGCATGGTTCTTTGCTGCGGCCCGTATCATGGCGGGTCCGCCAACATCGATGTTCTCGATCAGCTCATTCCAATCGGCGCCACGCGCCAATGCGTCCTCGAAAGGATAGAGATTGACCACCAGCAGGCCGATGGCGCTGATGCCGTGGGTTTCCATGGCCGCTCTGTGGCCCCGATCGGACCTCACGCCCAGAAGGCCGCCATGGATTTTCGGGTGAAGCGTCTTGACCCGGCCATCCATGATCTCGGGAAACCCCGTCACCGAATCGACGTCGGTGACCGGAAGACCCGCCGCCGCCAGGGCTCTTGCCGTACCGCCTGTCGAGACCAAGCCAATCCCCAACGCGGTAAGCCTTGATGCGAAGTCCACCAGACCGGTCTTGTCGGAGACTGACAACAGCGCCCGCTCCCCCGTTTCAGTCATGTAGCCCTCCGCTGCAAAGCAGACTGACAGCGTATCACAGTCTCAAGACTGGCGCTTCATTACCGCTGCAAAGAACCCGTCCATGCCCTTACTGCCGCCATAGCTCATGGCAGGCAAGATTCTCACCCAGCCTTCGGGCGCAATCGCTCCCGGTGGCAAGTCAGACAGAGAGGCGGGAACAATTTGGAATTCCATGTTCCCGGTCAAGAACCGGCGAACCTGCCATTCCCCTTCCTCCGGTTCCAGTGAGCAGGTGCAATACAGAAGCAGGCCACCCGGCCGTACCAATTCCGCCGCCTTGGCCAGCATGCGGCGCTGCAGCGCTGCCAACTCGGCGATCTGGCCTTCCTGTCTGATCCAGGGCAATTCCGGATGCCGCCGTATGGTGCCGGTGGCTGAACAGGGCGCATCCAGGAGCACGGCATCCCAGGTCTGCCGAAAGCTGGTAGTCAGGACATCAGCCAAAAGGACCTCCGCGGAGAGGCGGGTGCGGGCAAGATTTTCCCGTAACCGCGAAAGTCTCTTTTCCGAGGCATCAGTTGCGGTGACCTTGGCGCCCATCACCGCCATCTGCATTGTCTTGCCGCCGGGTGCGGCGCACAGGTCGAGAACGTCCCTGCCTCGGAGGTCCCCCAGCAGCCGCACGGGGATTGTTGCCGCAGCATCCTGGATCCACCAGGCGCCTTCGTTGAAGCCGGGAAGCTCGGCAACTGGTGCATGGCCGGGGGCCAGGCGCAACTGTCCATTGGGCAAAGGTATGGCTAGCCGCTGGTCCTGCCAGACTCCGGAACCGTCCTTGAAGCTGATGTCCAGCGATGGCCTTTCGGCGTGGGCCTTCGCGATCTCGAACGCGGCTGCAGATCCGTAGTTTTCCGACCATCTCTCCCACAGCCAGCTTGGCGTATTGAGCCGTGGGGCATCCGGCCTGGCCAGCCAGCTGGTTCCGGCACCGGCGATCCTCCGCAACACGGCATTGATGAGCCCAGCGAAATGCAACGCATTACGGTCAGCCTTTGCGGCTCCTACGGCCGAATCAATCACCGCATGAGGTGGCACGCCCAGAAACAGCAACTGCGCGGCGCCGAGTTCCAGCAGGTCCCGCGCCGGTCCCGACTTGCGTGGCAGAGGTCTGTCAAGAAATTGATGCAGTGCGGCATCGATCTCGCCACGATGGCGGAAGACTGTGAGGAGCAAGGACGTCAGAAAAGCCCGGTCACGCGGTTCGAGGCGGGCGGCCCGAGGGCTCGCCTGTATGGCGTCCTCGACCGTCAGTCTCTGGTCAAGACAGGCGCGCAGCAGTTGCGCCGCCAGACGCCTGACCTCCAGACCTGGTGGGTCCACGGCAGAGGGTGTTAGCCCCACGGGCCCGGCGCCCGAGACCTAGCGCCGCTCCAGGGACCAGCCTCCTGCCGGCGCTCGGTTCCGCTCATTCCGAAGTCCTGAGCCATGCGCTGGAGGGCCTCGATGCGGTTGCGCGGATTGGGATGGGTCGAGAACAAATTGTCCATCCGCGCCCCTGAAAGAGGGTTGATGATGAACATATGCGCCGTAGCGGGATTGGCTTCAGCGGTCCGGTTCTCGATCCGGTGAGCGGCCCCGGAGATCTTGGCAAGCGCGGAAGCAAGGGCCAGCGGCTGGCCCGAGATTTCAGCTCCGCCACGGTCAGCGCCATATTCGCGCGTCCGGCTGATCGCCATCTGCACCAGCATGGCGGCCAAAGGCGCCAGAAACACCATCAGGATTGTGCCAATGACGCCGAACGGATTGTCGCGGTCACGGCCACCACCGAAGAAACTGCCAAAATTCGCGAGCATGGAAATGGCGCCGGCGATAGTCGCGGTCATGGTCATGACCAGCGTGTCGCGGTTCTTCACATGGGCAAGCTCATGGGCCATCACGCCGGCGATTTCATCGCGGCTCAGAAGCTGGAGCAGTCCGGTGGTGGCCGCCACGGCCGCGTTCTGAGGGTTGCGGCCAGTCGCGAACGCATTGGGCTGCGGATTGTCGATGACATAAACCTTCGGCATCGGCAGCCCGGCGTTTCGCGCCAGGTCCTCAACGAGGTCATAGAAGTCCGGAGCCGACTGGCGGTCCACCTGGCGGGCACCATACATGCGCAGCACCATCTTGTCGCCGTTCCAATAGGCGAACAGGTTCATGCCCGCCGCCATGATGAAGGCGATGAACATGCCCTGCTCGCGGCCGAGCAGATAGCCAACCGCAAGAAACAGCCCCATCAGGGCCGCCATCAGCATTCCGGTCCGCAAGGTGTTCATATGCCAAACCCTTTCTTGCCAGTCCCTCTGGCGCGGCACATATGATAGCAGTTTCGCGGAAGGACAAGATGATGAGTGAGCAGAAGATGACGGCCGCCGCCCGGCGGGCGCTTGCCGAGGCCGAGCAGCGCCGCAAAGCAAATCCGGCGGCCAGGCTGCCGAAAGAGGTCGATGGCCGCACTGGCCCCGAGCCCACGCGCTTCGGCGATTGGGAAAACAAAGGCATTACCTCAGATTTCTGATCAGGCGAATCCCAGTTGCCTGCGGATGGCCGCAGCGCTCACCCCCTCCTGCCGGAGCTGGCGAAGCGATGGGCTTCCGCGGCTTTTCGACAGTTTCTGGCCTGCCGCATCGCGGATCAGATCATGGTGGTGGTAGTGCGGAGCCGGTAGTCCCAGCAGGCGCTGAAGCAGCCTGTGGAGCGGCGTTGCCGGTTCGATATCCTTGCCGCGCACCACATGGGTGACGCCCTGGAGCGCATCATCGGTCACCACCGCGATGTGGTAACTTGAACCGACCCACCGTTTGGCAATCACCGCATCGCCCCAGACCGCGGCTTCGGGGTCGGCGGCCCGCGCCATGTCGACCCGCCAGCCAAGGACCGCGCCGCTGGCGATACGCTGGCGGGCTTCCGCCTCGGAAACGCTCCGGCAGCGGCCCGCGTAGTGCGGCTGCCCGTCAGGGTCCTGGCTCCCAAGAACTGCGGCCTGTTTCCGGGAGCAGAAACAAGGGTATACCGCGCCCATATTCCATAGCCTCGCAAGGTTCGCTTGATAATCGGTGAAATGCCGGCTCTGGCTGCGCACTGGCTCCTCCCAGTTGAGGCCCAGCCAGGCCAGATCCTCGAAGATGGCGGCAAGAAACTCAGGCCTTGCGCGGCTTTCGTCGGTATCCTCGATCCGCAGCAGCAGGCGGCCGTCCGCCGCGGCTGCCATCCGAGCGTTCAGCAGGGCCGAGTAGGCGTGGCCCAGGTGCAGGTAGCCGTTGGGGCTCGGCGCGAAGCGGAAGACGGGACGGGTCATGATGCGGTCTTGCGGTCAATTCGTGCGAAGGTCAAACAGGGCCATGGAACGGCTTGATGACATCGATGAACTGAAAGTGGAAGTTCGAAGCCTGATCGCAGCCGAGCCGCGGTTTTCCGCCGTTGTCGAGCATCATGGCCTGCCACAGTTACGCCACGCCGCACCCGGTCTGCCAAGCCTGCTACGCATCGTCACCGACCAGCTGATTTCGCTCAAAGCAGGGGAGTTGATATGGGCCCGGCTTACCACCCAATTGGGCAGCTTCCTGCCAGAGGAAATCATGGCCGCCAGCCACGATGATCTCCGGGCTCTTGGCCTCTCCGCGGCCAAGTCACGCACCTTCCATGCCGCAGCCAAGGCGTTTGCCGCGGGACATCTCGAAGAAAATCTGCAGCTGAGCGACGCTGAACTCTACCGCAGGCTGACAGGTATCACCGGCATCGGTCCCTGGACAGCCAGCATCTATCTCCTCATGACGCGCCGGGCGGTCGATGCCTGGCCGGCAGCCGATCTGGCCCTGCAGTACGCGGTCAAGGATCTTCTTGCCCTTGGGGAAAGGCCCTCACCACGCCGGATGGTGGTTCTGGCGGAGGCCTGGCGGCCTTATCGCTCGGCAGCCGCACTACTGCTCTGGCAGCATTACCGCTATCTCCGCACCATTGCGCCGGACTGACGAAGTGACGAAAGGGCTTCACAGGAACGCCATACTAGATATATTGAATTATCAAGGAGTCGAGCCGAAAGAGGTGGTCTTGCAATTCGCCCCGGTTGCGCCGGAAGCCTGCCCAGCCCTTGTTCTCAACGCGGACTTCCGCCCGTTGAGCTATTATCCGCTGTCTCTTTGGAGCTGGCAGGACACCATCAAGGCCGTCTTTCTTGACCGCGTGAATATCGTTTCCGAATACGACCGGGTGGTCCGCAGCCCCAACTCAGAGATCCGGCTGCCGAGTGTCGTGTCCCTCAAGACCTATGTCAAACCATCGCGCACTCCCGCCTTTACCCGGTTCAACGTTTTCCTTCGTGATCGTTTCACCTGCCAGTATTGTGGCGCCCATGAGGATCTGACCTTCGATCATGTGGTACCGCGTTCGAAAGGCGGCCAGACCACCTGGGAGAACGTGGTGGCCGCCTGCTCGCCCTGTAACCTGTTGAAAGGTGGGCATCTACCGCAGCATATCCAGATGTATCCGGCGCACAAGCCGGTGCGCCCCACGGTTGCGCAACTGCACCGCAACGGGCGGTTCTTTCCACCCAACTACCTGCATGAAAGCTGGCAGGACTATCTATACTGGGATACCGAACTCGATCCCTGAGATCGAAGTCCGGCCAGTGCCAGCAGAGCGAGGGCCAGTGACGCAACCGCATTCCATCCGGCCAGTGACAGACCGAGTATGCGGATTGCTGCGGTATCGCACAGAATCACCGGCCGGCTCAGGTCGGGCAGGCCACCGGCGAAATCCGCCTGCGTGCCGCAGGTGCTTGGGCCTGGCCACCATTTCCATTCCACGCCCGCGTGATAGATACCAAAGACCGTACTGCCGAGCCACAACACCGCCAGCACCGCAAGGCCTGTTCTGGCCAGGGCAGGGTTGCCTGGCGCCAACAGGGCAATCGCCAGGGCCAGCGGCACGCCTGCGTAATAAGCCCAGCGCTGCTTGAGGCAGAGATCGCACGGCGCATAGCCGAAATACTCGAAAACCCAGGCTCCCCCGATCGCCGTCAGGGCCACTGCGAAAATCAGAATCGCGGCGCGTTGCGATGTGAGGCCGGTCAACATGAGGCGAGACTTTCCGAAAGGCCCGAGTATTTGAGTATGATATAGAGGATGATCACCGCCGCCGCCACCAATGCTGCGATCAGGCCGAGGCGGCGCTCGATGAAACTCTGAACCGGTTCGCCAAATCGCCGCAGCGCCCAGCCCAAGGCAAAGAAACGCGCACCCCTTGCAACTATGCAGGATGCGACAAAGAAGAGAAAACTGATCTGCGCCACACCGGCGAGGATAGTGACCACCTTGATCGGCGGCAGATGAGTAAGCCCGGAAGTAACGAGCAGCAGCATCAGCGTGTCTTCGCCCGTGCAGTTCCGCAGATGCTGGAACTCGTCAAGCTTTCCGTAGAATGACAGAACCGGCTCGGCGAGTGCCTCGAAGGCCCAGTAGCCGAGGAAATAGCCGGCGATGCCACCGAGCGTCGAGGCGACAGTGGCGATCAGCGCAAAGCGATAGGCGCGCTTCGGCCTTGCCAGGGCCATCGGCACGAACAACACATCTGCGGGCACCAGGAAAACTGAGCTTTCGACAAAGGCGATGACGGCGAGCCAGATTTCAGCGGTTTCGCGCGAAGCCAACAGGAGGGTCTTGTCATAGAGGCGCCGCAACATGATGCGTTCAGTCCGTCTCGGGTCGAGCGCCGCGAAGTCTTTTCGTCTTGGAGTGCTTGGCCTTGGAGTCAAGCCGCCGCGCAGTGGAGCTCCGGCTGGGCTTTGTGGCGATGCGGCGCTTGGGCCTGTGCGCCGCCTTGCGCAGGAGTTCCACCAGTTTTTGCAAAGCGATGTCGCGGTTGCGCTCCTGTGAGCGCGTCTCCTGTGCGGTGATCACCAGAATGCCGTCCTGGGTCAACTGGCGCCCGGCAAGCGGCCGCAGCCTGGCCTTGAGATCTTCCGGCAAGAAGGCCCGCGCAATGTCGAAACGGAGTTCGACGGCGGTCGAGACCTTGTTCACATTCTGCCCGCCCGGACCCGAGGCGCGGGTGAAAGACCACTGGAGCTCATTTTCATCAAAAGCGAGTGAATCGGTGATGCGAATCATGGGTCATGCTTGTCGCCCTTTGCGGTTGACGGCGCAAGAGCGGGGAACTATGCGGTTTTTGGCTTGCCTCTGTGGCGGAATGGTAGACGCGGCAGACTCAAAATCTGTTGCTCGCAAGGGCGTGGGGGTTCGAGTCACTCCAGGGGCACCAGCCGGCCAGGCGAAGTTCCAGGAGTATCCAAAACTTGTTGATTTTCCGCCGTATTCTTCTGGCCGCGGTGCTGTCGGTGACGGCTTCGGAAGCCTTTGCAGGCGGTCCCTCGCTTCTGTTCGATCCAGCGACCCGCGAGGTTATTTCCCAGGATCGTGCCGGCGAACCCTGGTATCCCGCTTCGCTGACCAAACTGATGACAGCTTATGTGGTCTTCCAGAAGCTTAGAGCCGGGCGGCTGAAGCTTGACCAGAAGCTCCCCGTCTCCGCACTTGCCAACTCGCAGCCACCGAGCAAGATCGGTGTGCCCGCCGGCCAGAAGGTGGGTGTCGATTTCGCGCTGCAGGCGCTGCTTGTCTACTCTGCCAATGACATGGCCTATGTACTCGCCGAAGCTGCGTCCGGCAGTGTTCCGGCCTTTGCCGCTGAAATGAATGCCGAAGCACGCAGGCTGGGGATGACGGGCAGTCATTTCGTGAATCCGAACGGCTTGTTTGATCCGCGCAATATCTCGACGGCGCGCGACATCGCCATACTGGTATCGGCGATCCTGGGGGAGTTTCCGGAATACGACCACTATTTCTCTCAGGACACGCTGCGCGTCGGCAAACGGCGGCTCGCGAACCGCAATTCCCTGTTGCGTCAGATGCCGGAGGCTGATGGCATGAAGACGGGCTTCGTTTGCAGTTCAGGCTTCAATCTGGTCGCCACCGCAGAAAGAGATGGCCGCCGGCTGGGCGCGATCATCTTTGGTGCGAACAGCGGAAAGCATCGCGCCGATCTGGCGGAAATGCTGTTGGTGGACGGTTTCTCGCGGCCTCGCACGGCGGGTCTGAAGCTTGACTCCATCGCCAATGTTGAAACTGGTGGCTTCGTGCCGAGCGATATGACCAAACAGGTCTGCAAGTGGAAGCCGGTGGTGTTGGCACGGGCCGAGGACCTCGGTGGCTGGGGCATTTCCTTTGGTAACTACGAATCCGCTGCCACCGCCGACATGGCCTTGCGCGGCCGGATGTTGAGCCATTCGGGTATTTCGCTGGCGGGAAAGGCGGGAGTTATCCGCCTTCCAGAGGAGCGCGGTTTCGCCGCTGCGGTGTGGATGCTCGACAAGACGGCAAGTGAAGAGGCCTGCGCGCGCTATCAGGCCGAAAAGGCGCCCTGCACGGTCGTCCCGCCGGAAACCCTCGCCGCAATCGCCGCATCGTTGCCGCGTTCTAATGATCAGCCATCAGCTGATGGCGACCCGGAAGGAGACGAGACCGAAAAGACGAAGTCCCCAAAGCCCCGCAAGGCCAAGAAAAACTGATCTCAAATGATGAACCGGGCCGGATTGGGGATAGCCTGTGCGCTCGGCGCCGCCAGTCTCTATGGCCTGGTGCCGAATTTCGCGCGGGCCGCATTCGTCAATGGTGTTCCGGGGATTGAGAGCACGCTGTTCCGGACATTTGTGATTTCCATCGTCTTCGCCGTCATCGCCATCGTGCAGAACGAGCGTCTGACAATTCCAAAGGGTGCAATGCCGAGTTTCGCCGGCCAGGCTCTTGCCACGTTTCTTGTCTCCGCGTCCTATCTTGCCTCGGTTCAATTCATTCCGGTGGGACTCTCCGTCATTATCTTCTTCCTGTTTCCGGTGCTGATCATGCTGCTCGCCCCAGTCGTCGAAGGCAGGAGTCCCGGGCTCTTTCGGCTCGCTGTGGCGCTGGTCGCTTTCTGCGGTCTGGCCATTGCGATTGGGCCAAGCTTCGAGGACCTGGACATCAGGGGAATCGTTCTGGCCGCCATTGCGTCGGCCGGCGCGACGCTCCAGTTCTTTTCCGGCCGTTCAATTTCACGCTACATGCCGCCCGCAGCTTTTGGCAGCCTTGTTCACCTCGTTATCCTTGTGCCGATCCTGTTGATAGCGCTGGCCACTGGTTCTGGATCGCTGCAGATGCTGCCCGGTGGCTCGGCGACTGGGCTTGGCCTTGTTTTCATGTGTGGCGTGGCGGCGGTCTATGTCATCGCCTATATGGTGCATATGCTTTCACTGCGCTTTGCTCCTGCTTCGACAGTTGCGCCGTTCTTCAACCTGGAGCCTGTCGTAACCACGGCGAGTGCCGCGGCCATCCTCGATGAGAGGCTGCAGCTCAATCAATATGCAGGTGGAGGGCTGGTTCTGGCAGCACTTGGGGCCTCGGCATTTCTTGGAAGGCGAGAGAAACAGTCCCATGGCTGAGGCTCCGATACCCGTCGCGATCCTCACCGGATTTCTCGGTGCGGGCAAGACCACGCTGTTGAACTTTCTGTTGAAGGATCCGTTTCTTTCCGATGCCGCGGTGATCATCAACGAGTTCGGCGATGTCGGCATCGATCATCTGCTGGTTGAACGGGCTGATGAGAATGTGATCGAGATGGCGTCGGGCTGCCTGTGCTGCACCATCAGGGGCGATCTGATCGATACGATTCATGATCTGCTGGCTCGCCGCGGCCGGGGAGAGCTCTCCAGGTTCAACCGCATTGTGATCGAGACGACCGGCCTCGCCGATCCCGCCCCCGTGCTGCACGCGGTGATGAGCGAGCCTGGGCTTCTGGCGGCCTGCCGCCTCGAGGGTGTGATCACCGTCGTCGATGCCGTCAATGGCATGGCCACACTCGATGTTCATGCCGAAGCCGTGAAGCAGGTGGCGGTGGCGGACCGGATCGTGCTGACCAAGGTCGATCTGCTGGTTGGCCGCGAGGGCGAGGATACGCTGTTCGCCATCATCAGACGGTTGCGCAAGCTCAACCCTGCCGCACGGCTGCTGACCACCCATCGCAACGAGGCGACGGCGGAGCGGCTGTTCACCATGGGGCTTTTCGATCCCCGCACCAAGACGGCGGACGTGCAGCGGTGGCTGGCGGCGGAGGCCTATGAGGCGGGCAGCCGTCATCATGGCCACCATCACCACCATGACGTCTCCCGCCATGATGCCCATATCCGCTCTTTCAGCTTCACGGAGGCCAACGCCATCAGCCCGCAGGGCCTGGAGCTTTTCATGGAATTGCTGAAATCCTATCATGGGCCAAACTTGCTGCGGATGAAAGGCATCGTGAAGCTGGCGGACGACCCGGGCAAGCCGGTGGTCCTCCACGGGGTGCAGCACGTATTCCATCCGCCAGTGAGGTTGCAGGCCTGGCCGGACAGCGACGAACGGACCCGCCTCGTATTCATCGTGAAGGATATCGACAAACCGATGATCGAGGGATTGTTCCGGGCGTTTACCGATCAGATCTCCGGTGGGGCTGACGCTTTCACTGACAAGACCCTTTCTCTCAACAGGTGACGTGACATGACACTCAAGCTCTACGGACTTTCGAAATGCTCGACCTGCCAGAAAGCCATCGACTGGCTTGACGAGCACAAGATCAAGCACAGCTTTTCCGACGTGAAGGACAACCCGCTCACCAAAGAGATGGTAGCCAAATGGTCCAAGGCGCTGGGCGGCTGGGAGAAGATGATCAACAAGGCCGGCTACACCTGGCGCGGGCTGCCGCCCGAAAAGACCGCGAATCTGACGGAGGCCAAGGCCGTGGCCCTCGCGGTGGACAATCCGTCGCTCATCCGCCGCCCCCTGATCGAGCACAAGGATGGCAGCGTGACGGTTGGATTCTCAAAAAAGATACAGGATCTTCTCTCCTGAGACCGCGTGGCCTCAGCCGCGCACCAGCGGCCGCGTCATGCAGGTGGGGCCGCCTTCGCCTTTGCGGCAGATGTCAGTACCGGCGATCACCTCGACTCTGACGCCGGCTTCGCGCATCCGGCGCTCCGTTTCTGGGTTGCCCTCCACCATCATCGCATGGCGGGGCCCGAGCGCGAGGACATTGCAGCCCATGGTATCGAATTCCTCCTGTGGAACCTCCACGAATTTGATGCCACGGGCTTCCAGGAATTCGATCTGGCGGGCGGCCATCAGCGGCGGGTAGACCACCGCCAGATCCTGGTCGAGCGGCGACAGGCAGGACATCAGGTGGAATACGTCTGACCGGCCCTTGTAGTGGGGCATGTCGAACCACAGGATTTCCACATCCGGCCCCGCCAGCTCGCCCAGCTGGCGCAAGCCTTCGAGGTTGGTTCGGTAGCCAACTCCTGCCAGCAAGGTGAAACGGTCGATCCATACGAGGTCGCCGCCCTCGACCTTCCCGTCGCCCGTGATTTCGCCGGCAATCGGCAAGCCCAGCGCTTCCAGCGCCGCGCCATTGACCGCCGCCTCCTGGCGCCGCTGGGGCTTGCCCATGCGCGGCTTCACCAGGCCGCGCGGAGTGACGATCAGCGCATCATGGGTATAGATCGAATCGAGGGTAAGGCCCGGCGCCGGCGGCAGCCTGATCACCTCGGCGCCAGCCGCCGCGAGGATTGCTTCGACCGCCGCGTATTCCTTTCTGGCGTTGCCAAGATTGGGTCGCGAATGGAAATTGAGATCCTTCCATTCGGCGTCGATCTTGGCATCGCTCACAAAGGCAGCGTCAACGTCGCGGATGGCGACTTTCCTGAGCGGTCCCCAATTGTTGAAGGCGCCGAAATCGAAACTCATTTGCGTCTGATCCTGAAGATGAAGGCGCCGCCATCCTGGGATTGGTCCAGCAGTGCGTGGCCCTGTTCGTTGCAGAAGTGGGGCATGTCTATGGCGGACATGGGGTCGGTGGCAATGACCTTGATGATGGCGCCGGCCGGCATGGCCTCAAGCCGTTTCCGCGCCTTCAGCACCGGCAGCGGACAGAGCAGGCCGGTGAGGTCGAGCACGGTTTCGGGATGATTTCCGGTCATTACTGGTCTAGGACCTAGCACTTCAAGATTGGGAGTTACAGCCTTGCCGGAGCTTCTGACCAAACTGTCGTTTGAAGGCAAAGTGGACCAGCTTCTTGCCAATCCGGACCGCGGCAGCGGGCTTGAGAAAGGGGCGGTCCCCAAGGCGCACTTCCGCTTTTCCGGCATGGAGGGTGATTGCCACGGTGGCCTGACACGGGCCTCCGACAGCCGCATGCTGAAACAATACAAGCGCGGCACCGAGGTGCGGAATTCCCGGCAGGTGTCGATCCTTTCGCGGGAGGAGCTGGCGGAGGTTGCGGCGCGCATGGCAATCCCTGCGGTGAAGCCGGAATGGGTGGGCGCCAACATGCTGGTCAGCGGCATTCCCGATCTGACGCTGTTGCCGCCTGGCAGCCGTCTGCAGTTTCCGTCCGGCGCCATGCTGGTGGTCGATGCCGAGAACCACCCCTGCCGCTACCCGGCCGAGATCATCGCGCGTCATCACCCCGATCCGGCGGTGGGTTTCGTCAAGGCGGCCATGCACAAGCGCGGCGTGGTCGGCTGGGTGGAGGCGGAAGGGCTCATCAGCAGCGGCGACCGGATCACGGTGTGGATACCGCCTCAAAGACTCTACGCCCATAAATGAAGCTAGTTGCGGTAATCGTGGCCGGTGGCCGCTCGGCGCGGATGGGCCGCGAGAAGGCGTTCGAGCCAATCGGGGGCGTCACGATCCTCGACAGGATCATCTCCCGGCTGGCGCCGCAGGCCGCCAAGATCGCCATCAACGCCAATGGCGCTGCGGAGAGATTCCGGTCTACCGGGCTGCCGGTCGTGAGCGATCTCCGCCCTGGCGCGGCAACACCTTTGGCCGGGCTTCATGCGGCCCTGCACCTGGCGAAGGCTGAAGCATTCGAAGCGGTGCTTACAGTTCCGTCCGATACGCCGTTCCTGCCAGCTGATCTGGCGATAAGGCTGGCGAGCACCGGGCGTGCGGCAGCGATTGCGGCATCGGCCGGGCAATCGCACTATCTCACCGGACTGTGGTCAACGGCGTTGCTGCCGGGGGTTGCGCGGGCGCTGGATGAACCGCGAATCCCTCGCCTCCAGGATTGGGTGGCACAGTGCGGAGCCGCGGCCGTCACATGGCCGACGGAGCCCTACGACCCGTTTTTCAACGTCAATACACCGCGGGAACTTGCCGAAGCGCAGAGGATTGCGGCAGAGTTCATGCCATGAACAGGGTGATCGGCGTTGCCGGGTTCAAGAACGCGGGCAAGACCACGCTGGTGGAGAAGCTGGTGGCGGAGCTTTCGCGCCGTGGCCACCGCGTCTCGACGGTGAAACACGCGCACCATTCCTTCGACATTGATCACGAGGGCCGGGACAGTTTCCGGCACCGCAAGGCTGGCGCATCCGAAGTGGCGGTCGTCTCGCGCCACCGCTGGGCCATCATCCATGAAACGCGTGACGGCGAGGAACCGAGCCTGGCGGATATTCTTGCCAAGCTTGAACCCTGCGATCTGGTGATTGTCGAAGGCTATAAGCGAGACAGCCACGACAAGATCGAAGTGCGCAATCTGGCGCTCACCCATCCTGAACTCGCGGGCGACGACCCGACGGTCGTGGCGATTGCCGCCAATGGCCAGATTGCCGGCGCACCGGTGCCGGTGTTTGACCGTGACGACGTTTCCGCCCTCGCCAGCTTCATTGAAAACCATACAGGGATTTCATGACACCGCGGCAGGTGACGGATTTCTGGGAGCAGGCCGGCGAAACCCGCTGGTTCACCAAGGATGCCGCCTTCGACGGGGCGCTCAGGGTAAGGTTTGGCGCTGCCCTGGCACAGGCGCGCACCGGCGCTTTCGATCAATGGGGAGAAACGCCGGAAGGAGCATTGGGTCTGGTCATCCTGCTCGACCAGGTGTCGCGCAATGTCCATCGCGGAAGCCCGCTGGCCTTCGCCGCTGACCAGCGGGCGTTGCGGCTCACCAAACAATGGATCGGGCAGGGCTTTCACCACAAGCTCACCCCGCCCCGGGCGCGCTGGCTGATCATGCCCTTCGAGCATGCCGAAGACCTTGACGCCCAACACCGCGGCGTGGCGCTGTTCCAGACCATGGGACTGAGCGCCATGGCCTATTGGGCGCAGGTTCACCTCGACATCATCGCCCGGTTCGGCCGCTTTCCGCACCGCAATGCCGTATTGGGCCGGCCATCGACGCCGGAGGAGATGGCGTTTCTGAAGGCGGGTGGTTTCGCCGGGTAAGTGTCGGATTCAGGCTGGTCCCGGTCGTTCCGCCTAGCGCCCGACGGGCAAGGCCGACTAATCTCCATTCTGCTACCTTTTCTCGCTGTTCCAAGGAACTCTCCCATGAAAACACATGCTCGGGTCGTCGTCATCGGGGGAGGCGTAGTCGGCGTCGGCACCCTTTATCATCTGGCCAGAAAGGGCTGGAGCGACGTCGTCCTGATCGAGCGCAAGGAACTCACCTCCGGCTCGACCTGGCATGCGGCGGGGCTGCTGCCGCTATTCAACCTGTCCTATTCGGTCGGCCAGATTCACAAGTATTCGGTCAATCTCTACAAATCGCTTGAGGCCGAGACGGGCCAGCCGGTGGGCTTCAAGAATGTTTCCAATATCCGTCTGGCGCGCACGCCTGACCGCTGGGACGAGTTCATGTATTACGCCGGGGTGGCCGAGACGATCGGCGTCAAGGTCAACAAGCTGACACCCGCCCAGATCAAGGAGATCTGGCCGCTGTGCGAGACCGATGGCCTCATCGGCGCCATCCAGCACCCGGACGATGGCTACATTCAGCCGGCTGATCTCACCCAGGCCATGGCCAAAGGCGCGCGCGCCCGCGGTGCTGAGATCTACCGTAATACGGTCGTGACCGGTATCGACCAGAAGCCCAATGGCGAATGGATCGTCAAGACCGACAAGGGTGACATCACCTGCGAGCATGTGGTTTCGGCGAGCGGCAATTTCGCCCGCCGTACGGGCGCCATGGTTGGCCTCGATATTCCGGTGATCCCCGTCGAGCATCAGTACATCGTCACCGAGCCGCATCCGCTGATCAGGGAACGTCAGGCCAAGGGCCTGCCGGAGATGGGCGTTCTGCGCGAGGCTGATTCCTCCTGGTACATGCGCGAGGAGAACGGCGGGCTGTTGCTCGGTCCCTACGAGAAGGGAGCCCCCTGCTGCTACATGGATGGCCCGTCCGACCAAAGCGAGTACGAACTCTTCCAGGAAGACCTGGACCGCCTTGCCCCTCACATCGAAGCCGCGATCGCCCGCGTGCCGGCCTTCGGCGAGGTCGGCATCAAGAAGGTCTATAATGGCGCCATTGCCTATACGCCGGATGGTTCGCCAATCATCGGCCCCGCCTGGGACAAGCGGAATTTCTGGCTCAACGAGGGCCATTCCTTCGGGGTGACCGCGGCGGGCGGCGCCGGCTGGCAGCTCGCCGAGTGGATTGTGGAAGGCGAACCAGCGAGCGACATGATGTGCGTCGACCCCCGCCGCTTCGGCCCCTACGCCACGCGCGGCTACCTGAAGCAAAAGAACGAGGAGGCCTATGCCAACGTCTTCACGCCGCACTACCCGGATGAGGAGCGCGCCGCCGCCCGGCCCTTGAAGCGGACACCCTGCTATGACCGCATGAAGGCCCTGGGCGCGGTTTTTGGCTCCGTCTATGGCTGGGAGCGGCCAGGCTGGTTCGCGCCCAAGGATTATGCGCTGACCAAACAAGAGCTCAACAGCCCCGACGTGCTGACAAACCACAATTATGCTCCGCCCACGGATGATGGACGGATCGTCGAGAAATGGTCGTTCCGCCGCTCGAACTATTTTCGCTTCGTGGGCGAGGAATGCCGCAATGTGATGAGCAATGTGGCGCTCCAGGACATGTCGGCCTTCGCCAAGATGGAGGTTGCGGGCCCCGGCGCGCGGACCTGGCTCGATTCGATCTTCGCCAACCGCATCCCGAAGAAGCGTGGCCGGATCGCGCTCTGCCATTTGCTGACGGCGCGCGGCGGGGTGCGGGCCGAGTTCACCGTCTATGAATGGGCGCCGGAGCGGTGCTATCTCGTCTCCGCCGGCGCCTATGAGCGGCATGACCATGATTATCTGCGAAAGCTCTGCCCTGCCGATGGTTCGGTACGTCTGACGCCGATCACCACGCGTCTCGGCGTGCTGGTTCTCGCGGGACCAAACGCCCGAAAGGTGCTGCAGAAACTTACCGACACTGACCTCTCTAACGAGGCCTTTCCCTGGCTTTCAGGCAAGGAGATCAGCGTGGGCCATTGCTCGGCCCATGCGCTGCGGGTGAACTTCGTGGGTGAGCTTGGCTGGGAATTCCATCATCCCATCGAGCAGCAGGTGGCGCTCTTCGACCTGCTGATGGAGGCTGGCCGGGAATTTGGGATCAGGCCTTATGGCATCAAGGCCATGTCGTCCTTGTCGGTCGAAAAAAGCTACCGGCTGGTGCCGCGCGAGCTCTCCATCGAATACTCCGCCTATGAATCGGGACTTGATCGCTTTGTACACCCCGACAAGGGCCCGTTCATCGGGCGCGAGGCCCTGATCGAAGGTAAGCAAAAAGGCCTGAACTGGAACTTTGTCACCATGGAAGTCCATGGTGTGACCGATCGGGATTCGGATGCGCGCGGCTCGGAACCCATCTACCACAAGGGTGAGCTTATCGGCCGCGCCACCAACGGCGCCTTTGGATTCCGGGTGAACAAATCCTTGGCGCTGGGCATGGTTCGTCCCGAACATGCCGCGGTGGGCACGAAACTTGAAATCAAGATCCTGGGCCAGATGTTCAACGCCACGGTCATCCCAGAAAGCCCCTATGACCCGGAAAACAAGGCGCTGCGCGCCTAGGCTCAAGAAGGTTGGGTGGTGAACGAGGAACTGCCGCGCTACGGAACGGGCGTGCTGTTTGTCCTGCTGGCCACGGTCGGCTGGAGTCTGGCCGGTGTCTTCGTCCGGTTTCTGCCGGGGCTTGATGGCTGGCAGATCAATTGCTGGCGC
>DAISVW010000004.1:16199-23311 GCA_036826695.1 Aestuariivirga sp. | reverse complement strand
AACCCAGAGCCAGAAGCGAGGCAGCAAGCACAGCGGTCTTCAACATCCTCATAGTGTCCTCCTTTGTGTCCCAACGTTGCGTGTTTGTCTGAAGTTTGGCAACGGTCCGGGGACTATAGTGATGAACAAGCCGCTGTGCAAACTGCCTGACAGATCGAGGACCGGACGGGAAACAGCCGATGCCGGCGGCAGGCGGGTCAGGCGGGAGCGGATGGGGGCGCAGCGATCGGGCGATTGAACTGGCGATGCGGCGGCGGTAGCGTGGCTGATCCGCAACGGTAACGGGTGCCTCCCTTGACCAAACCGCTCATCATCGTCGATCCACTGCCGCGCACACTCGATCTCATCTGCGAGCCCGAAGTCCGCCGCAGGCTGGAGAGTCTCGGCGAACTTGTCGTCCACGAGGACGGGCCCATGCCCGATGCCATGATCGAGGCGAACCTGCCGAAGGCGTCAATCGTCATCGGCCAGACCCGGCTCGACGCCGGCCGCCTGCGCCGCGCCCCGAAGCTCAGGGCCATCATCAACGTCGAGACCAACTTCACCGATGCCATCGACTATGATTACTGCTTCGCCCACGGCATTCATGTGCTGACCCCGGGATCGGCCTTCGCCGACGCGGTGGCGGAGTCGGCGCTTGGCATGGCGATCGATCTCGCCCGTGGCATCACCGCCGCCGACCGGGACATGCGCCAGGGAACCGAAGCCTACGGGCTTGACGGCAATCACGGCTGCTTCAGCCTGATCGGCGCCGATGTCGGCCTGATCGGCTTCGGCGATCTGGCGCGTTCCTTCCACCGCCTCGTGCAACCGTTCAACTGCCGCATCAGGGTCTATGATCCCTGGGTTCCGGCCTACACGCTGGAAAAACACGGCGTGGCGCCGGCCGGACTTGACGATATCCTCTCATCGAGCCGCGTCATCATCGTGTTCGCCGGCGTCACCAGCGAGAACCAGGGATTTCTTGGCCGCCGGGAACTCTCGCTCATCCGCAGGGATGCCGTGTTCCTGCTCATGAGCCGCGCCGCTGTCGTCGATTTCCCGGCCTTTCTCGATCTGGTCCGGCAAGGGGCGTTCCGGGCCGCGACCGATGTCTTCCCGGTGGAACCGGTTGCCAAGGATGACCCGGTGCGCGGCATCGGGGGACTGTTGCTTTCAGCCCATCGCACCGGCGGCATGCCGGACGCGCTCTACGACATCGGCCGCCAGACGGTGGCCGACGTCGAACTTGTCCTGCGGGGTCTGCCGCCCGCCGTCTGCCGCCGGGCTCAACGCGAGACGGTGAGCCGCTTCCGCAGCATGCCGGTCGAGATCACCTGACGATCGCGTGAGGCTGCGGAAGACGGCCCGCGGAACGTAGAAAGGTCCTCGGCCGCGGCCGGCACCCGGTGCTGCCTCGACCTGCCGAACCTGCTCCTCGACGACCCGAGGAGCGCAGCGCAAGCGGTTTTTCGGGTGCTATCAGAAAGCTGCCCGTGCTAGGCTCCAGATCGGGCCGGCATGGTCTCGGAACCTGATGGAGGAAACATGAAATACGCGGTGATGGCGGCAGGACTGCTGCTGGCTGGCACAATCGAAGCTGTGGCCGGCACCAAAGACGTCTCTCTCGCACCCGTGCCTTATGAGATCCGGCTCCCGGAGGCGATCGCCGATAACCTTGCCGTGGAAGCTGGCACCGGCCCATGGGCGGACGACCTCAAGAAGGCGGGAGGAGATGCCGTCTCGGTGGTGTTCTACAAATCGGCTAACGGGGGCAGAGCAGTCTTGATGAGCGTCTATCTCTTCCCGGAAGAGAAGTTCGACGCTGCGAAAAATCCGGATGAGCCGCCGGCATTCGGGCGCGAGGTGATCCGCAGGAACGGCAAGGTTCTGAGCGTGGCGGGGCCACAGGATACGATCTTCGATCCCGAAACCGTCGACGGCAAGAACGTGGTTGCGTCCAACGATCTGATTTATGATCCGCAAAACTATACCCCCACGGAGTGAGGCACTGGCAGACATTGCCTGGCGTTCTCGATGGCAACGGGAAACCGGACGGTGACGGGGCTGATCATGACCAGATCGCTTGCTGACAATGGGGCTCTGTCGCGCGACCTTGTCCTGACGGTCCAATGGGAGAGGCTTCATGATCGAATTCGATGGCAAGGTGGCGCTGGTCACGGGAACATCGGGAATCGGAAGGGCCGCGGCACGCAGGCTGGCTCAGGCCGGCGCGCGGGTCATGGGGCTTGGCATTGATCCCGAGGCGAATGCCGGCTTCGACGCGGTGGCCCGGACGGAGGGACTCGGCATGGCGGCGCGCCGGACGGACGTTTCATCGGAAGATGACGTGGCGGCTGCCGTCGCCGATTGCACGGCCCGCCATGGGGGGCTGGACATCATCGTCAATGCAGCGGCGGTCCATCCCTTCGGAACGGTGCTGACGACCGACATGGCGACATGGGCGCGCTGCATGGCGGTCAATGCCGGCTCGATCTATCTCACGGCGCGCTTCGGCATTCCGCACATGGCGGCGCGGGGCGGCGGGGCCATCGTCAACATCTCTTCCGTGCAAGGACACAACTGCCAGCAGAATGTGGCAGCCTACGTGGCGAGCAAGGGCGCCATCCACGCCCTGACCCGCGCCATGGCGCTCGACCATGCCGCGGCGGGCATCAGGGTGAATTCGGTGTCGCCCGGCTCGGTGAGAACGCCGCTGCTTTCGCTTGCGGCACGCACCTATGGCGGCGAGGGCGTCAGCGAGGAACAGGCCTTCCGGCGCTTCGGCGAAGCCCACCCGTTCGGCCGCTTCGGCGAACCGGAGGAGATCGCCGAACTGATCGCCTATCTCGCTTCGCCGCGGGCGGGCTTCGTGACGGGCGCCGACTTCCGCATCGATGGCGGCCTGACCGCCGGCCTTGGCGTCAAGTGAGGGACATGATGAAGATCGGGCTAGGCTTCTACCGTTCGCAACTGACCAGCGACAACTTCCGCTTCGCCGTACAGGCGGGCGCCACCCATGTGGTGGCCCATCTCACCAACTACTTCGCCGGCCGCGACCCGAAGATTTTCAGCGGCGACCCGCGCCAGGGATGGGGCGATTGCTCCGCCGACACGCTGTGGACCTACGAGGAGCTGTCGGCGCTCGTCAGCGCGCTGAAGGCCGAGGGGCTGGCGCTTGCGGCGCTCGAGAACTTCTCGCCGAGGTTCTGGTATGACGTGCTGCTCGACGGACCCGAGCGCGGCCAGCAGATCGAGGGGCTGAAGCAGCTGATCCGCGACGCCGGCCGGGCCGGCATTCCCTGCATCGGCTACAATTTCTCGATTGCCGGCGTCTATGGCTGGACCCGTGGCCCCTATGCGCGGGGCGGCGCCAATTCGGTGGGCTATGGCGTTGCGGCGGCGGAAACCGATGCGCCCATACCGGATGGCATGGTGTGGAACATGCGCTACCGGCCCGAGCGGCCGGGCGCCCCGGCCGTGAGCCTGACCGATGCCGAACTGTGGGAGCGGCTCCAGCGCTTCCTGGCCGATGTGATCCCCGTCGCCGAGGACGCCGGCGTGACGCTGGCCGCCCACCCGGACGATCCGCCCGTCGAGCTGCTGCGCGGCACGCCGCGGCTGGTCAACCGGCCGGAGAAATATGACCGGCTCATGTCGCTGGTGCCCTCGCCGCGCAATGGACTTGAGCTCTGTCTCGGCTCGCTGCAGGAGATGCCGGGCGGCGACATCTACGATCATGTGCGCCGCTTCGCGCGAACAGGCCGCATCGGCTACATCCACTTCCGCAACGTCAAGGGCAAGGTGCCCCGCTATGTCGAGAGCTTCGTCGACGACGGCGACATCGACATGGCGGAGATCGTGCGCATCCTGAGGGATGAAGCCTATGCCGGCGTGCTGATCCCCGACCATACGCCGGAGATGAGCTGCGAATCCTCCTGGCATGCCGGCAAGGCCTTCGCGCTCGGCTACATGAAGGCGCTGGTCCAGAACGCCCATGCCCTGGGTCCGGCACGGCACTGAGGACGGACGGGCGGAATCCGCTTGAAAGCCCGGCGATGCTGTGTTGTCATACCGAAAGAAGGGTACCTGTCTGATAGGTGGATGATGACTTCGGCGCCGGCTGCGTCACATGTGGCGGAAACGGGCGAGAGCCTGGTGACACGCGCCATGCAGGCCATCAGCGCCCATGTCCATGAAGCGGGGTTGCGGCCCGGGCAAACCATTCCCAGCGAAGCCGCCTTCGCGCTGCAACTCGGCGTGTCGCGCGCCGTTGTCCGCGAGGCCTTTCGCTCGCTGGCAACGGTGGGCGTGATCGAGATTGGCAACGGCCGGCGGGCCCGGGTCGGCGGGATCGACGAGACGGTGCTGCCCATCATCCTGAACCATGCGGTGCTGACCGATCAGGTTTCCATCCAGCAGATCTATGACGTGCGCCGGGCGATCGAACTGAGGACGGTGGCGCTCGCCGCGCTGCGCCGTTCCCCCGCCGAGGCCGAGGCGCTGCTCGGCCTGGCCGCGCGCATGGAGCGGGACTTCGATACGCCGGACAAGGTGAAGGAAAGCGACATCGCCTTTCACGAAGCCATCGCGCGCGCCTCGCGCAACCCGCTGTTCGCCGCCATTGTCAGCGCCTTCCGGGTGATCACCGAAAAGACCTGGCACACCGGCTGGTCGAGCCGCCCAACCGATGCCGAGCGGCGCGCCAACGTGCTCTGTCACCAGCGGATCGCCGAGGCCATCTCCGTTCAGAACGCCCGGGAGGCCGAGGCGCTGATGGCCGAGCACTTCGACAATTCGGTGAAGGCGCTTCTGGCGGCGGGCATCACCTGACATGCCGAAGATCACAGGCCTCGAGACCATCCGCATTGCCGAGTTCGGGAACCTCCTGTGGCTGAGGCTCCACACCGATGAGGGGGTGAGCGGGCTCGGCGAAACCTTCATGCATCCGGCGGCGGTCGAGGCCTATCTGCATGAAGCCATCGCGCCCAAGATCCTGGGCCGCGATCCACTCGCCATCGATGCGATCTCGCGCGATCTCATCGGCTATCTGGGTTTCGCCTCGACCGGTGTCGAAAGCCGGGCAGCCTCGGCCGTCGACATCGCGCTCTGGGATGTTTTCGGGAAGATCGCCGGGCAGCCGATCGTCCAGCTGCTGGGCGGGTGGACGCGGCGCGAGATCAGGACATACAACACCTGCGCCGGTTCCCACTACATGCGGCGCAACGAGGCCCAGTCATCCGGCAACTGGGGGCTGGGCGCCGGCGATCCTTCGCTGGGGCTCGACGACCTCGACGGCTTTCTGAACCGCGCCGGCGAGCTGGCCCAGTCGCTCCTCGCCGAGGGCATCGGCGCCATGAAGATCTGGCCCTTCGACATCGCCGCCGAGCGCAGCGGCGGCTGGTCGATCTCGAACGAGGAGATGAAGCAGGCGCTCGAACCTTTCGAGAAGATCCGCGCCGCGGTGGGCGACAGCATGGACATCATGGTCGAGTTCCACTCCATGTGGCAGCTCATGCCCGCGATCCGCATCGCCCGGGCGCTCGCCCCCTTCGACACCTATTGGCACGAGGACCCGGTCAAGATGGATACGCTGGCCGATCTTCGCCGCTACGCGGAGAATTCGCGGGCGCCCGTCTGCGCTTCCGAGACGCTGGCCAGCCGCTTTCGCTTCCGCGACCTGCTGGAGACCGGAGCGGCGGGCGTCATCATGCTGGACCTGGCGTGGTGCGGCGGCATTTCGGAGGCCCGCAAGATCGCCGCCATGGCGGAAGCCTGGAAGCTTCCCGTCGCGCCGCACGACTGCACTGGCCCCGTGGTTCTCGCGGCCTCCACGCATCTTTCGCTCAACGCACCCAACGCGCTCATCCAGGAAAGCGTCCGCGCCTTCTACAAGACCTGGTACCGCGATGTGGTCACCGAAGTTCCGCCGGTCCGTAATGGGATGATCAGCGTGCCGGCGGGGCCAGGCCTTGGCCTCGACCTCCATCCCGAGATCGACAAGAGGTTCAAGCCGACGAAGCGCCTATCCGAAGCATAAGCAATGTCCGCCCGGGAACGGCGGCAAACAAAAGGAGAAGTGACATGAACAGGACGACGTTACGCGGAGCCTTGCTGGCCGCCAGCCTTGCCGCGGGAAGTTCCGCGGCGATGGCGGATGGCCTCAACATCGCCTTCACGGTGCATTCCTCGCCCTCCAACACCTTCTGGCAGGCCGTCAAGAAGGGCTTCGATGATGCCTGCGAAAAGGTGCAGGCCAGCTGCCAGATGATCTTCACCCAGACCGAGGGCTCGATCGAGCAGCAGGTGGCGAACATGCAGGCGGCGCTCGCCGCCAAGCCTTATGCGCTGGTCACCTCGATCGTCGATAACAAGGCGTTCGACCAGGTGATCGCGGATGCGCGCAAGGCCGGCATTGTGGTGTTCGCCACTAACGTTGACGACACCGAAGGCGCGGCTGGCAATGAGCGCCAGGCCTTCATCGGCCAGGGCTTCATCCCGGCCGGCTATTCGCTGGCCAAGGCGCAGTCGGCGAACTTCCCCAAGGACGGGCCGATCAAGGTCCTGGTCGGCATCTCGGCGCCCGGCCAGAACTGGTCGGAACAGCGCGGCGCGGGCGTCATCAAGTTCATGGAGGAATACAAGGCGGCAAATCCGGGCCGCGACATCAGCTGGGAGCGCATCGATTCCGGCACCGACCTCGCAGTGGTGGGTGACCGCGTCGGCGCCAAGCTCGCCGCCGATCCGGCGATCAACGCCTATTTCGACACGGGCTTCTGGCATGCCGCGGTGGCGCGCGTGCTGCGCGACCGGGGCGTTCCTCCGGGCAAGGTCCTGCTCGGCGGCTTCGACCTGGTGCCCGAGGTGCTGAACGAGATGAAGTCGGGCTATGTGCAGGTGCAGGTCGACCAGCAGCCCTACATGCAGGGCTTCATGCCGGTGATGCAGGCCTATCTGTCGCAGAAGGTGGGCCTGTCGCCCGCCGACATCGACACCGGCCAGGGGATCGTGACCCCGGACCAGGTCGACGCGATCATGGAACTCTCGAAGCAGGGCGTCCGCTGACGTTCGACGCCAGTTGCCGGCCGGGCGCATACGCCCCGGCGGCGGAAAACAGCCCGGGGGAACAAGGG
>DAISVW010000004.1:0-16189 GCA_036826695.1 Aestuariivirga sp. | reverse complement strand
GATCTCGCCGCCGGGCGCTTCCGCCCGGCCGGTTCTTCCGACCCGGGGAAACAGATGAAGCGGTTCTTGAAGATCTACATGGAACGGCCCGAACTCGCCGGCCTCGCCCTGCTGGTGCTGCTGACGGTGTTCTTCCAGGTGAAGTCCGGCGGCGTTTTCCTGAGCGCCACCAACCTGCAGGGCATGCTCGGCATCTTGCCGGAAATGGCCCTGGTGGCGCTGGGCGTCACCATCCTGATGATCTGCGGCGAGTTCGATCTTTCCGTGGGTTCGGTGTTCGCGCTGACGCCGATGTCGATCGCCATCATGCTGAACGCCGGGATTCCGTTTCCGGTGGCGCTGTTTCTCGGCCTGCTGCTGGCGGCCGCCATCGGTTTCGCCAATGGCTACATCACCATCAGGTTCCTCATTCCAAGCTTCATCACCACGCTCGGCATGCTGTTCGTGGCGCGCTCGCTCACCGTGGTCATTTCCGGAGGCTTCCCGCCGCTGCTGCCGACCGACATCCCGACATGGCTGTTCAGCGGCTTCGTCGGGCCCGGCAATGTGGTGCGCATGTCCTTCGTGTGGTTCGTGGTGATCGCGCTGGCTCTTTCCGCCATGATGTCGTTAACCAATTTCGGAAACTGGATCAGAGCCACCGGAGGCCAGCTCGATGCCGCCGTGAACATGGGCATTCCGGTGAACGCCACCAAGATCGTGTGCTTCATGCTGTGCTCGGTGCTGGCCGGCTTCGCGGGTCTCATCCAGGTGATGCGGCTCGGTTCGCCGCTGCCGTCGCTCGGCGAGGGCCTCGAGCTTCAGGCGGTGGCCGCGGCCGTCATCGGCGGCACGGCGCTCACCGGCGGCATCGGCACGGTTCTGGGCGCCATCATCGGCGCCACCCTGATCCGCGTCATCGACAATGGCCTGGTGCTGACGCGGGTCGACGCCAACTGGTTCAAGTTCGCGATCGGCATGCTCCTGATTTTCGCCGTCGTGTCCAACTCCTGGCTGCAACGCGCGGCGCGCCGCATCAAGCTGGAGGTGTGACATGACAGCCCCCATCATCGAATTCCGCGATGTCGAGAAATGGTACTCGGGCGTGCATGCGCTCAAGAACGTCAATCTCTCGGTCAGGCAGGGCGAGGTCCTCGGCCTTGTGGGCGACAATGGCGCGGGGAAGTCGACGCTGATCAAGATCCTCTCGGGCGTCCACACGCCGGACCGGGGCGAGATCCTGATGGAGGGAAGGCCCGTTCAGATCAGGACGCCGAAGGCCGCGATGAATCTCGGCATCGAGACCATCTATCAGTACAACTCGATGGTTCCCACCATGTCGATCGCCCGCAATCTGTTCATCGGGCGCGAGCCGCTCCGCTTCTCGCTGGCGGGCTTCGGCCGCATGGACCAGAAGCGCATGGCGCGCGAAAGCGTCGAGGCGATCGCCGACGTCGACCTGCATCTGCGCTCGCCCGACGCGCTGGTGGGCGAACTCTCGGGCGGCCAGCGCCAGGGCGTTGCCATCGCCCGGGCGATGCACTTCAAGTCGAAGGTTCTCATTCTCGACGAGCCGACCAACCATCTCTCGGTCAAGGAGACGAACAAGGTCATCAGTTTCGTCAAGGGGCTGAAGCAGCAGGGCATCACCGGCATCTTCATCAGCCACAACATGCACCATGTCTTTCAGTCCTGCGACCGGGTTGTCGCCATGGCGCGCGGCGAAATCGTGTTTGACAGCCCGGTGGAGCGGACCTCCATCGAAGAAGTCCACGGCTATCTCTAGGCTGAAGCGATGACGGGCGCGGTGCTTGAGGGAAAGACGGTGTTGCTGACGGGGGCGCTGGGCTCCCTGGGGCGCGCCCAGGCGCGCCTGCTGGCGCGGAACGGCGCCCGCCTCCTTCTGCTCGACCGGCCGGACGCCGCGGATGGCGACACCTTCGCCGAGGAAGTCAGCCAGCTGGGACCCCGCCCCGCAAGCTTCTTTCCCCAGGACCTCGACAAGCCCGAAGCGGCGGCGCTGGCCGTTGCCACCCATGTGCGGGAACAGGGCGCGATCGACATTCTCATCAACAACGCGGCGCTCATCCTGAACCGTCCGGTGGGCGAGGTGTCGATCGCCGGCTACGAGGAGCAGATGCGCGTCAATGCGACGTCGGCCTTCGCGCTGTGCACGGCGGTGGCGCCGGGCATGGCGGCCCGGGGATATGGCAAGATCGTGAACTTCTGTTCGGTGACGCTCAATGGCCGCTGGCCGGGCTTCGTGCCTTATGTCGCATCCAAGGGGGCGATGCTGGGGCTCACGAAATCGCTGGCCCGCGACCTCGGGGGCGCAGGCGTCCGCGTCAACGCGATTTCGCCCGGCGCCGTCGTCTCGGGCACGGAGAAACGGGTTTTCGGCGACAGGCATGTCGAATACAATGACTGGATTCTGGAGAACCAGTGCCTGAAGCAGCGCATTACGCCGGAGCATGTGGCGGAGCTGGTGCTGTTCCTGTGCGCTCCGGCTTCGGACATGATTACCGGGCAGAATATGGGTATCGATGGCGGCTGGTGAGGCTCGAGAGGAGCGGGAAGCCGGCCGCCAAAGGCAGAAGGGAAGGGAGAACATGATGCGTGACTACAGTCTTGAGGGTGAAAGCACGAAGCTTGCCATTGAACGGGGCCTGGCCTCGGCGGACTGGTATCATACCGATGTGCCGCGGGCGAAGATGAAGGAACTCATGCAGCGGTCCGACGGCCCCGCGCTCCGCGACACGCTGCTGTGGCTTTTCCTCATCGCGGCCTCGCTGGCTGGCGGCATCTATTTCTGGGGCAGCTGGTGGTGCGTGCCGTTCTTCTTCGTCTACGGCACGCTCTACGGCTCCTCGAGCGACGCGCGCTGGCACGAGATGGGCCATGGCACGGCGTTCCGCACGCAGTGGATGAACGACGTGATCTACCAGATCGCCAGCTTCATGGTGATGCGCAACCCGGTCACCTGGCGCTGGAGTCATGCCCGCCATCACACCGACACCATCATCGTCGGCCGCGACGTCGAGATCGCGCTGATGCGGCCGCCGGCGCTGGCCAAGTGGATCCTGAACTTCTTCGGCGTCGTCGATGGCTATCTGTCACTCAAGATCATCGGCCGCAATGCGCTCGGCATCCTGTCGGCGGACGAGAAGGACTACATTCCGGAGAGCGAGTGGCCGAAGGTCGTTGCCGTGGCGCGGGTCCACATGGCGATCTATGCTCTGACCATTGCCGCGGCGCTGTATTTCGGCTCCTGGCTGCCGCTGGTAATCATCGGACTGCCGCGCTTCTATGGCGCCTGGCATGCCGTTCTGGTGGGCCTGCTGCAGCATGGCGGGCTGGCCGACAACGTGCTGGATCACCGGCTGAACTGCCGGACGGGCTACATGAATCCGGTGAGCCGCTTTCTCTACATGAACATGAACTACCACGTCGAGCACCACATGTTTCCCATGGTGCCGTTCCATGCGCTGCCGAAACTGCATGAGCTGATCAAGCATGATTTGCCTGCGCCCAATTCCTCGATCCTCGATGGCTACAGGGAGATGGTGCCGGTTCTGCTGCGCCAGCTGAAATACGAGGATTACTTCCTGAAGCGGGAACTGCCGCCCACCGCCAAGCCCTATTACCCGGGCCCGGCGGGGGCGCCGCCCCTGGCGGCGGAGTGAGGGAGAGGCCCATGCCGAGAAAGCGGCCGACCGTTGCCGATCTTCGCGCCCGCAAGGGCCAGGGGCAACTGACCATGCTCAGGATTTTCACGATCGAGGAAGCGGAGGCCGCGGAGCAGGCCGGGATCGACATCGTCTCGCTGCCCGCCGAACTGCTCACCCACCCGCGCTACCGTGAGGTGGCGCCGGGTCTGTTCTCGATGACCGGCATGACGCATCTCGAATATGGCTCGCGGGACGAATACCGGCGCTTTGCCGGCCAGATGCTGCAGGCCGGCGGCGACGCCGTCTACTGCAGCGGCGGACTCGAGACCGTTCGTTTCCTGGCGGAGGATCATATTCCCGTGGTCGGCCATGTCGGGCTGGTGCCCTCGCGCGCCACCTGGACGGGGGGCTTCCGCGCCGTGGGGAAGACGGCCGAAACGGCGCTCGCCCTGTTCGAGGAGTGCAAGGCCTATGAGCAGGCCGGCGCCTTCGCGGTCGAGATCGAGGTGGTGCCGGTGGAGGTGGCGAGCGCCATCAGCAAGCGCCTCAAACTGCTGCTATGGTCGATGGGTTCCGGCCCGGGATGCGATGCGCAATATCTTTTTGCCGAGGACATCCTCGGCACCAACCGCGGGCACATGCCGCGCCATGCCAAGGTCTACCGCAACTTCGCGGCTGAATTCGACCGGCTGCAGCGCGAGCGGGTAGCGGCCTTCTCGGAGTTCATCGCCGATGTGCGCTCCGGCGCTTATCCCGAGAACAGGCATGTCGTCCGCATGGCGGACCAGGAACTCGCCGCCTTCATGGATGCAATGAAAAAGTCCGGCTGAAAAGCCGGACTTGATTACGCTGCGAGAGATGGCCGGTGTGGCGTCTGTCGCCTTGCTGGCCTGAACAGGCCGTCAGTCGGTGCGCCGGGCGGTGAACCGCTCAGGTCCGAACGAGCCAGTCGAAGGACGGTAGACGCAGTTCATGCGCAAAGCTTCGCCACCGCTGGGGATCGGCATACGGGCCTGCGCCTGCTCCACCATCGGGATGCCGGGGGCCTCGGCACGGCCATTGTCGACGCTGCACGAGATGCGATCGCGGCTCCAGTCGGTGTTGCGATTGCAGCGGCCACGGTTGAAACGTATCTCGACCCTGCGCCCGTCGCGGCTCCAGTCGAGGTCGCCGCGGCAGCTGAGGCCTCCGCCATCCACCCGGTAGGAACCGTCGGCGCCGCGCTCGCGGCAGAATGCCCCGCGATACCTGTCGAAGAGCACCTGCTTGCTGCGCCAGCATCCCTTCACCGCGAGATTGCCACCGCCGCCCGGCACCGGCATGCGCATCTCCGCTTCCGGCTCTGCTTCCGGCATTCGTGACTGCGCGAGGTGCAAGCCCGCCCCCAGTGACGTCTGCGCCGAGGCGGATACGGGAATTCCCAGCGCCATGACCAGGGCGGTGATCGCTAAAACTGAATACTTCATATGCTTGTCCATTGTCCTGGCTGCACGAGCCGTTGAACATTCTGCGCCGGTCAAGTCCGCCATCCAGTTATGGGACACCGTGTCGAATCCGCGCATTGCCTAATAATCTATCGCCATGCGCCGCGCATGGCAAGCTTGGGCACGGCAGCAGCATCAATGCTGTACCCGTTATCGATCAGGCCAGAAAGATGATTACGTATAAATACTGATTAAAGCCTCGAACAGTGATGACGCTGTTTCATATTGGACGTCTGGAGTTGGCAGCCCCGTTCAGAATGCCGGATAGACGTGGTCTTGACCGCCGCTCCAGGCAACGCGATGGCGATCAGCGCGCCGGACAAGCTCACGCGGGCGTTGGACGTGATTGTCGAGGCTGTATCACGGGTAACGACTTGGGTTCGGCGCCTGGGGCGCGGTCCTGCCTGTCGCGGGGGCTGGCCAGCGCCATGTCCCGGCCGGCAGCAGTACCAGGATGATGACAGCCACCGCGCTTCTCCGGACAGTGGGACGATAACTGGAAACATGCCTGCTTGGACTGGTCGCTGTGATGAAGGAATTTCCGTCGTTCTCAAGCCGGACCTGGTGATTGCACGGAAATTATCTTGGAGTTCCATTACTTGCCAGAAACTTCCGTACTTGTTTCATTTGACTTTCGCAGTCACTTTCTGCCTTCTTCCGGTGTGCTTGATTGCGGATGCTTATTGCCATCCATGGCTTTGCTGACTCATGCGGTCTTTGCCGCGTGACGTGCGGTAGCTTTGCTTGATCTCAAGCTCTCTTACCAAGACAACGACGCCGGTTTCGACAGAGTGGTTCTGTCTGGCGGCGATCTCCAACCAAAACGGACCCAACATGTCTGACGACAGCGAACTCATCCTTCCGAAGATCGACAAGAACATCCCGCCGCCTGCGCGCAACCGGCGGGAGAAATACCCCTTCAAGGACATGAGCGTAGGCGATTCCTTCTTCTGCCAGCGGGCGAGGTCGGCGAGTATCCTCAACTGCGCGCGCAAGTACCGCCCCTGGACCTTCACCACCCGAACGGTCGTCGAGAACGGCGTGCGTGGCATCCGCACCTGGCGCATCAGCTGACGGATAACGAAGCCCCGGTGATTGCGCAGGTTGCTGGACTGGCCCCGGTGATTTACCTGACTCACGAGCCCGAAGCCTGGATACGTTGCACAAACATTATTCAGTTCTTGCGAATTAAATGTGCTCATATTTCTTCCGGGCGCTGACACTTCCTCCTGAGTAAGATTTTAACATACCTAGATCAACAGGTTACATCATTGTTCCCGTTATACGGGAGAACTCCTGATGATCCGCATCAATTAGGCTGCCTGCTGCTTCCAGACGCGCTATACGAGCCAAGAAGACGATTACAAGCTCCGGAGGGAAGCCATGACGAAAGACTTCGTTGATCCGGACTTGGCGAGTTTTGCGGCCTCGATGCTGAAATTGCGCGAATGGGAACGTTCGCATGTTCCGATGTTTGCGCCACAGATCGCACTCGACATCATCCTCTACGCTGTCGCGAACATGGGAGTCGGCCAACTGGCGCGAACGAAGGACTTTCATCTCGCGATCGGCAACAGTCAGGATCGCGTCCGCGAAGTCATGCGGTTTCTTGAAAACGATGGCTGGATCCGGAGCGAGGCAGATGCATCCGATGCGCGGCTGAAACGGATTGCTCCCAGCAAGAAAAGCATCGACCTTGTCGCGAGTTATCAGGAACGCTTCTCTGAGCCACATGACTGGCGTTCCCGGCTTTCCGGACAGCAGACGGACCTGATCGGGACGGAGGCGTCCTATCGCGAAGGCACCGAGGAATTCCAACCGACATGGCCGCCCCAATGATCGCACCGGACGACGGCTCCGTTCGGATGGACATACAGAATGCCGCAAGCATCCACCAGCTGAGGTCCGGCGCAACCACCGCAGCGCGATGGTATGTGGTGAACACCCACCCGAACGCGGAGAAGCGGGCGGTCACCAATCTGGAGCGTCAGGGCTGGCCGTGTTTCTGCCCGCTCGTCTCGCGCACGTCGCGCCAGGGCACGAGGCTTCTCACGCAACTCCGCCCGTTGTTTCCCGGCTATGTCTTCGTGAGCCTCGATCCCGGCCGCTCCCGCTGGCGTTCGGTGGACAGTTCCTTCGGGGTTCGCTCCATCGTCAAGCATGGCGATCTTCCAGCACCCCTGCCAGAGGGATGCGTCGATGCGCTCATGAAGATGTCTGACGGGGATGGCGTATTCTCCTTCGCCTCTCGATTTAGCTTGGGGGACCGCGTGCAGTTCCTGAGCGGGCCATTTTCGGGTTTCGTCGGATCCCTGGAAACACTGGATCCACAGGGGCGTATTGTGGTTCTTCTCGATCTGCTGGGCCGCCAGTCGCGGGTCCGGGCAGCGGTGACCGAGATCGCACCCGCACTCAAGAAACCAGCGTAAGCCATGACGCGGTTTCAACGGCTAGGTCTGGCGCCTGATGACCGCTGAATGATCCGGTGGTTGCTGGATGTCGTTCGAACGAGCAGGCGGCTGGGACCCTGGATTTCCTGCTTCAGTTGCATGATCAGCAGCCGAAGTGCGGTAGCCGTGGGGGTCGCGTTTCATGGTCGTTGATGGGTCGAACTTTCCGAAGGCAGGGAGCGCCAGCCTTGCGGACGCGCCGGGGCGTATTGGTCCGGACGACATGTTGTTTCCGATGACGGACGAAAGGCCAGCCTGCTTGACCACCGCCACAGCCCATCGTCCATCGGCCTCCGACACTGGTGCCGCCAGGAGGGCCGACGCTGGGGATCGGCGCAACACGACCACGGCAGCCGAGGTCGGATCATATTGACAATTGTTACAGCAATGATTTATCATCAATGACTTACAATGCCCTCCCAAGACTGGAGGCGCTGACGCCCCGGAAGAGAAACCTCGTCTATGCGCTTCTTTTCCGGCGTCCCGGCCAGTTGCTCGTTGCACTCATTGTGGGAGCGCTGGTTCCGTTTATCGTCCGGTTCGGCCTTCAGGCCACATTTGACCTGCCGAACGATCTGGTTCGCTTCTTGTCGGGAAGGCCGCAACAGGACGATCACCTGCTGGCAATTTCCATCAATGCGCTGGGCGTGCTCTTGACGCATCTGTTGTATCACCAGTTCTCCACCTATCCGGGCAAGGACGAACTCTCGCGGTCCCTTCCGGCCTGCGTCCTCGGCTTTGGGCTGACTGTTGCCATCATCACGCTCGGGCAGTTGAACTACTCGCGCTTCCTGCTTCTTTCAGGCTTTGTCAGCACGCTGTGCTGGTACTCGCTTGTCAACATCCTGCAGAGCCGGCTCCTGCGGCCGCGCCTGCTCCTGGCGCCCGCGGGGAATGCGCATGAACTCGCCGCCCTCAAGGAGGCGGAGTGGGTGATCGCGTCCAGGCCAGATACCCTCGGGCAGGCGAGGCAATGTGACGGCATCGTCGTCGACCTGTCCGCCGAGATCGACGCCGAGTGGGCCCAGTTCATCGTCAACTGCGCCAATGACGGCATCGCCATCTTCGACAGCACCCGGACGAAGGAAACACTGAAGGGTGAAGTCGAGCTGCTCCACCTTGGCGACATCGGCATCGACACTCTGTTGCCGCGGAGGGGATATCTGGATATCAAGTCTGCAATCGATATTGCCATCGCCATTGCGGCGTTGCCCATCGTGTTGCCGGTGCTCGCCTTGACAGCGGTGGCAATCAAGCTGGACAGCCCGGGCTCCGTCTTCTTCGTTCAGGAGCGCGTGGGATATCGTGGACGCGTCTTCCGCTGCTACAAGCTGAGATCCATGATGAGCAAGGCCGAACTCTCCGGCCCCAGTTTCACGACAGCCTTCGATCCCCGCATCACCAGGGTCGGCCGCTTCATCCGGAAGTTCCGGATCGACGAACTCCCGCAGATCTTCAACATCCTGAAGGGCGAGATGAGCTGGATCGGGCCGCGGCCGGAAGCAGTGGCGCTGTCACGCGAATACGAGCGCCACATCAACTTCTACGCATTCCGGCACGCGGTGAAGCCGGGCATCAGCGGCTGGGCGGCGATCCGGCAAGGCAATGTTGCCCAGGTCGAAGCCGCAACGGAAAAACTGCAGCAGGACTTCTTCTACATCAAGAACCTTTCGGCCTCGCTCGATCTCTACATCGCGTGCCGGACGGTCTGGATCATGGTGTCTGGCTTTGGCTCGAAGTGACCCCGCGGGGCGTCCTGTCTTTCGCAAGCCCGACCCTGCCGCCCCGACCGCGCGCACTCTGGCTGGCGACGCATCCATTCCCCGGGCGGAGCAAACTCTTCCGGATCGCCGGGAGAGCGCACCGGAAGATCAGATCAGCGCTTTCGACAGGATGTGGACGATTCTGCTCCTTACAACAATGCTGGTTGGAATCGTGGCAGGCGGTTCAAGCACCGCGGCGAACTTCTTGTTTTTTGTCTTTCGCATGCTCTCGGTCGCTCTGCTCGCTCTCGCGCTCATCCGGCTCTATCACACCCGTCTGCGACTGATGGAAACTCTCAGCCTCGCGCTCATTTGCGCCACCCTCGGACTTATTGTGCTGCAACTGGTGCCGTTGCCCTACCAGGTCTACAAGGCCCTTCCCGGCCGTGAGTTTGCCGTCTCAGGCTTCGCCGCAGCGGGGGTGAGGCCAGGCTGGCAACCGCTGTCGCTCGACCCTGCGGCAACCACGTCATACCTGGTTGCCCTCATGCCGCCCATTGCCATGTTCCTTGCCACCTTGCTGAGCGGTTTTCGCGACCGGCTTCGGACGGCAGGCGTCATTCTCGCTGCAACTCTCGCCAGCATCTTTCTGGGTCTGCTTCAGAGGCTTCAGGGTACAGAAAGCCCTCTCTACATCTACGAAATCACCAATCCCGGATCGGCAACGGGCTTCTTCTCCAACTCGAACAACTTCGCCATGCTGGCCTGCGTGGCAATTCCTCTCATCTGGTTCCTGTGCCTGCATTTTCTCCGTTCACGCAGAACCAAGGAGGTCTTCGTACTATCCGCGGCCATGGCGATGCTGACCGCAGTCATCGTCGGGGTGGCTGCGTCCGGCTCCCGCTCGGGGATGCTTCTGGGAATACTAGCCACTCTCTTGTCGGCGGCCATGTCTCGCAAAGTCTACTTCAAGCCCAACCGTTCCCTTCGGCTGAGATTTCCCGCCTGGATCCTTCTCGTGGCCCTTCTCCCAATAGGATTTTATGGAATAGTTGGGCTCCTGCGCATAGCTCAGACCGACCTACTCGACGAGACCCGCTTCTACATAGCTGCAGGCACCATACATGCTGCCGCCAAGTACTTTCCGTTTGGGAGCGGCTTCGGCACGTTTCAAGATATCTATGCGATGCACGAACAGCCTTTCAACATCCCGGCCGGCGAGTACGTCAATCACGCCCACAATGACTGGCTGGAGATTTGGCTTGAAGCGGGACTTACCGCCGTGCCGCTCCTCGCCATCTTCGTGGCGCTCTTCACCGTCCAGACCATTCAGGTCTGGCGCGCCAACGGCCGTTACGCAACGCTGCTGTTTCCAAAGGCAGCAAGCATCGGAGTCGTCATCCTGCTATTCCACTCCTTGGCAGAGTATCCGTTGCGGATGCCAGCTCTCGCGCTGATCTTCGCCATGCTGCTTGCCGTTCTCATCTCGCCACGGGAAGAAAGGAGACTGCGGAGCAGCGCAGTTGAAAGAATCTCGCTTGCTTCCAGTTTTGATCACCCAAGATAAGATGATTGATCTCCATAGCCATATACTTTTCGGGATCGACGACGGGGCCAGCGACCTCGGCGTTTCTCTTGAGATGGCCCGGCGGGCCGTCGATGATGGTGTGGAAGTCATGGCCTGCACACCTCACTTCTTTCCAGGGCTCTTCGATCCTTCCCCGGCCGACGTTACGCATCGCGTGGCCGTCCTGAACGACGCCCTGGCGGACAGCGGGATCGATCTTGCGGTTGTGAGCGGTTGCGAGGCGCATGTTCGTCCGGATATGGTGGGACGGCTCCGCTCGGGCAAGCTGCTGGCGATCCACCACGGCCGTTACGTGCTCTGCGAGCTGCCGGAGGCCGTTCGCCCTCCGAACCTCGACCACCTGTTCTTCAACATGCTGACGGCCGGCTACATACCCCTGCTCGCGCATGTGGAGCGCTATGCATGGGCGCGGCGCGATGTTGCCTGGATCAGCAGGATGGCCGAATCAGGCATCCTCGTGCAGGTGACGGCGGGCTCTTTACTGGGAGAGTACGGCCGGGGAGCGCAAAGCCTTGCCATCACACTCCTGCAAAAGAACCTCGTTCATATCGTGGCATCTGATGCTCATGATACCAGGCGGAGGCCGCCTGGCCTCAGCAGGGCGAGGGACTTCGTGACACGAGAGATGGGACGCGGCATGGCAAGTCGTCTTTTCTCGACGACGCCGGAAAGCATTCTGATGAGCGGCATGAATAGCCGGGGATCAATTGAGACGGAGGCGGCACAGTCAGTTTGATGCAAACACGCTCAATCACCTTCCGGTCGTTTATCAGCGCCGTATTCTGCGTCGTGCCGGCCCTGTTGCTTGCCTCATGCTCCGCTCCAAGTTCGCTCGAGTCGAACACCTCGGACGCTGGCTTTTCGGGCACCGGCTCGCAGCAACGGCCTGCGTCGGCCATCAACACGACCTCCTCATCGTCGGGACGCGCCGTTGAGGCACTGTTCGAGCAGTACTCCATCCCCGGGGGGGACGGCGAAACGGCAGACTACCGCCTGGCGCCGATGGATGTCGTCGAAGTAACCGTATTCGGAGCGCCGGAGCTCACCCGCACGGCTCAGGTCAGCGCGTCCGGATACATCACGCTTCCACTCGTCGGCGACGTGAAGGCATCCGGCAGGACCATGGACCAGCTGCAGGCTGATGTAGAGTCGAAGCTCAAACGCAACTACATGCAAGCTCCAGAGGTTTTCGTCACCGTCAAGGAATACAACAGTCAGCGCGTCACTGTGGACGGCGCCGTAAACAAGCCGGGTGTGTTTCCGCTCACGGGCAAGACCACGCTCATCCAGGCATTGTCGCTCGCCGGCGGTCTGAACGACATGGCTTCACCCAAGAACATCTTTGTCCTGCGGACCGTCAAGGGGAAGCGCATGGCCGCGAGGTTCGACTTGACCGAGATCCGGACCGGGGCGAAGCCAGACCCGGTCATCATCGCTGGCGATATCGTGATCGTCGATGAGTCGGGCGCCAAGCAAGTGCTGGAAGCTGCCTCGAAGGCGATGCAGTTTACCGGAATATTCAGCATGCTTTTCCTCTAATTGCAGCCAAACCCAAGATGACATTGAGCAATTTGATCACGGACGACTCGCCGCCTGAAAGGCAGGAGAAGACCACCCGGCGCGGGCTGACCGCCAGCGCGCGCCCTCCGTCGGTGCTGGACGAGGCCAACCCGGCCACGGGCAGCGCTGAGGAGTCTGGGCAACTGATTTCCGAAGTATTCAAGTATCTTCGGATCATCAGCAAGCATCGCTGGTTGATCGCAAGCATAACACTGCTGAGCTTCATGATCACCGCCATCGTGACACTGATGATGACGCCCCTTTACACCGCTACCGCCAGCATTCAAATCGAACGTGAGGTCGCAAAGGTGTTCCAGCAGGGCGAGCTGGAGGTGCAGGACTCGGCCGGACTGGACTTCTACAATACTCAGGAGCAGCTGCTCGGGAGCAGGTCTCTCGCTGAGCGGGCCGTGGACGCAATGGACCTCACAAAGGACAGCGCCTTCAACGCCGACCAGCAGCCGCCACTCTTCGAAATGGTTCTCTGGCAGATCAACTATCTTCTGTGGGGCAATACTGATTCAGCCGCTTCAGACAAGAAGGAGGAAAAGGCCAGCGCCGAAAACACGGTTGAGATGCTACGCAACGGGCTCTCGATAGAAATCGTTCGCGGGTCGCGAATTGCCGCAATTCGATTCACTCATCCCAATCCGAGCGTGGCGATGCGGGTGGCGAACGGGTTTGCCGAAACCTTCATCAAGAACAATCTTGACCGCCGCTTTGAAGCAACCGCCTACGCCCGCGCTTTCCTCGAAGAACGCCTGGCACAGCTGAAGATCAAGCTGCAGGACTCGGAGAAGCAACTGGTGGCGTATGCGGACAACAAAGGCATCATGTCTCTCAGCGGCGGCAAGACGGTTGTCGATTCCGATGTCGAGGCCGTTGCCCAGAAGCTCACCGAGGCGCGTTACGAGAAGATACGCACCGAACTGATGTGGAAGCGTGTCGAGAATGCCGGCGGCATGGAAATCAGCGAAATCCGCAACAATGAAACGGTGCAGGAGAACCGAAAACTGAGATCTGAGCTGGCGGCGGAATATCAGGAGAAGCTCAATGTCTTCAAGAACAGCTACACAAACATGGTGAAGCAGCAGAGAAAGATCACCGAACTGGACAAGCAGCTGGACCAGGCGGTGAAGGCCGTCAAGTCAGACATCAAGTCTGCCTACGAAGCGGCAAAGATATCGGTCGCCATGCTGGAAGACACGCTGGCAAAGGGTAAGGATACCCTGATGCAGCAGCGTAATCTCAGCATCCAACTCAACATCCTGCAGCGTGAGGGCGACACCAACCGTCAGCTCTATGATGGTCTTCTGCAGCGCTACAAGGAAATCGGCGTGGCCGGGGGCATCGGCACCAATAACATCAGTTTCGTGGATCGTGCCCAGGAGCCGCTAATTCCTTCTTCGCCAAAACTGCTGAGGAATCTTGTGGCCGGGCTGTTGGCAGGGCTGCTGCTTGGATGCGGTGCCGCCGTGGGCTTGAGCTTCCTCGACGAGACCTTCAAGACGCCCGAGGATGTCCAGCAGGAGGTCGGGGTCCCTGTCATGGGTATCATTCCGGTGACGCACACCCAGGAAGATTTCAGAACAACCCTCTCCGATCAGAGATCGACAATATCAGAGGCCTATCGCTCCCTCAGCGCTAACCTGCAGTTCTCGACGCCAGATGGCCTTCCCTCATCTCTGCTCATTACCAGCACCATGCCGGGAGAGGGCAAAACGAGCACCACCATTGGTGTTAGCAGCACTCTCGGCAGGATGGGCCTGACTGTGCTCATCATCGACGCCGATATGCGCAAGCCAAGCATCCACAAGCAACTGGACTTGAGTAATGACCAGGGCCTCAGCAACTATCTCACTGGGCACATGAAGGCCGAGGATATGCTGCAGATGACGTCCATACAGAATGTCTATGCCATCACATCCGGTCCGCTGCCGCCCAGTGCACCAGAACTGCTGTCCGGTACGCGCATGGCGGACCTGGTTGAAGCCGCCCGCGATGCCTATGACATTGTGATCGTCGATGCGCCGCCCGTCATTGGCCTCGCGGATGCACCGCTGCTGTCCACCGCGACCGAGGCTACGCTTATTGTCGTGGCGGCCAACTCGACGAAGCGGAGCGCGGCGCGGTTTGCTGTGAAGCGAATACAAGCCGTAAGGTCTCATATCATCGGAAGTGTCTTGAACAAGTTTGACAAGCGCGAAGCCGGGTATGGCTATGGCTATGGCTATGGTAACTACTATTACTATGGACATGGCGAGAAACGTCTGCCGTCTCCGCGCGAAAGCTGAACCAGGAATACGAAATTGCGCCGCCGTGCGATAGACATGGCTCTCGAACCTCAGCAGGATCAAAGGCGTTGGGCCATGCTGGCTGCCGGTCCGCTTCCCGAGGGATTGGATTGCCTGATCCGTATCGTCGCCCTGGGTGAATGGCGTTGCGCTGAGACCGAGGAGGCCTATCGCCAACACGGCGCGGAATTCATCCGCAACGCAAGCGCGGCATTCTTGATCAGGGTGCTGTTCACAAATCCTCACGATCCATACCGTACGCTTGGTCTTAACCCGTCAGCCTCCACGCGTCAGGTTCAGGAAAACAAGCGCCTGCTGCTCA
This sequence comes from Aestuariivirga sp., assembly GCA_036826695.1. Lineage (GTDB taxonomy): Bacteria > Pseudomonadota > Alphaproteobacteria > Rhizobiales > Aestuariivirgaceae > Aestuariivirga. Next base: position 1,141 of record DAISVW010000004.1, on the reverse strand, counting down.
AGTGGCTGCACCCGGATGTGAATTCCAACGCACTGGAACAGAAATACATCAATCAAGTGGTCGAAGCTGCCGCGGCCGTGAAGACCGGCTGGCGTCGGACAACCGCGCGCAGAACGGCAAACCGCCAGCAGCGCGCGGCATATGATCGCCGTGGTGAGAGAATGATCCGACCATCAAATGTCCTGCCTCTCAGCCGCGAGCAGACTTTCCGCCCGTGGCTGCGCCGAGGTGTCCGATGGTTGGGCCGGTCGCTGAAGAGATTGTTGGCGCTGTCACTTATCGCTGCTGCATTCTTGTTGTGCTGGACCTACATCGTCGGTGAACCCATCGGATTGTCGATTGCACGTTACTCTCGATCAGCATTAGCTCTGGTGTCTTGGTAAGGATGGCTACTCGCTCCCGGAGGAGAAGGCCATCCGGCACTTTGGGGGCGATCTTCGTGCCGCCGGCGTCGCTGTTTCTCGTGGTGACCTGCTTCCTCGCTATCAGCGAAGCCGTGCGGTGGGTCGGCGCCGATCTCCCGGGTCCGGATTTGTCACCAGCAGCGCTCGCCCGGCTGTCGCCGTCCGAACTTGCCGACGTGGAGCAGCGCGCAACCGATGATCTGCGGTCAAGTCCGCTTGATGCGCGTTCGCTCATCACCCTTGCTCGCATCAATGACGTGAGGAGCCGGACGGAAGAAGCCGACCGCCTGCGCCTGGCGGCCGGAGCAATCCGGCCGCATGACCCCCAGATTCAGGGCGAGGCGATCCCGGCGCTGGTGAAGCGGGGCGACCTCGCAACCGTCACGCGGAGGGTAGACGGTCTGATCCGCGCATATCCGAACAAGGGGGGTTCCCTCTTCGATCTGCTCGCCGCACTCACGGCCGTGACAGGTGGTCCTGAAGCTATTGCGTCCCAGCTGGCGGCGGAGGACGCGCCATGGCGCGGGGAGTTCTTTGCCTATCTGATAAACGCAAAGAAGACCGAAACCGTGTCACTGTTGTTTGCCGCTCTCAGCGTGCCCAATCGGCCAGTGCGCCCGGAAGAGTTGGCAAGGCTTATCGATTTGCAGATCAATCAGGGCGCAATCTCGGACGCCTTCCGCAACTGGCTGGTTTCGCTGTCGGATCAGGAGAGATCTCTGGTCCGGGCGATTTAT
>DAISVW010000003.1:0-23668 GCA_036826695.1 Aestuariivirga sp. | reverse complement strand
GGCTTCGCAGTGGCTGCCCCCAAGGCCTTGCAGCTTGTGGGCTTCCTGAAGGCGCTCGAGTTCACAAGCTTTACCCGCAAGGTGGCGGCCGCGCTCGATTGCGATGCGGCGGCGATCGATCCCGGCCCGGTCGAAGTCACGTTCTGGCCACCGGATGGTGCCGCGGCCCGCGAGGCCCCCGCTGCCGCACCTCCGCCCGCCGCCCTGACGCGGATGTACGAGCCCGAAGAAGGAAGTGCCGGTTCATGATACGCCGGAAAAGCCGGGGACGCCGCCCGGCGAAGCTGCCCTGCTTGCCGTCCCCTTTGTCCATGCCGATTATCCGACGGTCTCATCGCTCAGTACACTGATGGAATGGATCGCCGCGGCGCGCGAAATTGGCCATGTGGCAGTCGACACCGAAACCGACTCGCTCGATTCGATGCGCGCCAATCTGGTGGGCGTCTCCCTGGCGGTGGCGCCCGGCAAGGCCTGCTACATTCCGCTGGGCCACGCCGCGGACGGCGGCGGCCTGTTCGGCGGCGGGCTTGCGGACGGCCAGATGCCGCGCCAGCAGGCGCTGGACGCGCTGAAACCGCTGCTCGAGGATCCCTCCATCCTCAAGATCGGACAGAACCTCAAATATGATCTCGAGGTGCTGCGCCGCTGCGGCATCACCGTGTCTCCCATCGATGACACCATGCTGATGTCCTATGTGCTGGAATCAGGCGAGGGCGGCCACGGCATGGACGAGCTGTCGCAGCGCCATCTGGGCCACAAGTGCATCGCCTTCAAGGATGTCGCGGGTTCCGGCAAATCGATGATCACTTTCGACCGTGTGGCCATCCCCGAGGCCACGCGCTACGCGGCGGAGGATGCCGATGTGACGCTGCGGCTCTGGCTCTTGTTGAAGCCGCGGCTGTGGGCCGCGGCGAGGCGCACCGTCTATGAGACGCTGGAGCGGCCTCTGGTGCCGGTGCTGGCGGCCATGGAAATGGAGGGCATTCTCGTTGACCCGGAATTGCTCCGGCGGCTGTCGAATGATTTCGCCGCCGCCGCCGCAGTTATCGAAACCCAGGTCTATGAGCTGGCGGGCGAACGCTTCAACATCGGATCGCCCAAGCAGCTGGGCGATATCCTGTTCGGGCGGATGGCGCTTGCGGGTGGCCGCAAGACCGCAACCGGCGCCTGGAGCACTGACTCCGATGTGCTCGAGGACCTCGCCGCGCAGGGTGTGGAACTTGCCCGCCGGGTGCTGGACTGGCGGCAGCTTTCCAAGCTGCGCTCCACCTATACCGATGCGCTGCCGGGTTACATCAATCCCGAAACCCATCGCGTCCACACCTCCTATTCGCTCGCCGCCACATCGACCGGCCGGCTCGCCTCCACCGATCCCAATCTGCAGAACATCCCGGTGCGCACCGAGGAAGGCCGCAAGATCCGCTCGGCCTTCGTGGCGCCGCCGGGCGCCAGGCTGGTGAGCGCCGACTACAGCCAGATCGAACTGCGCGTGGTGGCGCATGTGGCCGACATTCCGCAGCTCAAGAAGGCCTTCGCCGAGGGCAAGGACATTCACGCCATGACCGCGTCGGAAATGTTCGGCGTACCGGCCGAGGGCATGGACCCGATGGTGCGCCGCCGCGCCAAGGCCATCAATTTCGGCATCATCTACGGCATCTCGGCTTTCGGGCTTGCCAACCAGCTGGGCATCGGGCGTGAGGAAGCGGGCGAATACATCCGCACCTATTTCAAGCGCTTTCCCGGCATCAGGGATTACATGGAAGCGACCAAGAAGCAGGCCCGCGAACAGGGCTATGTCGAAACCGTGTTCGGCCGCCGCATGCATTTCCCGCGGATCGCCTCCTCCAACCCGTCGGAGCGCGCCTTCCAGGAGCGTGCCGCCATCAACGCACCCATCCAGGGTACTGCGGCCGACATTATCCGCCGCGCCATGATCCGCATGCCGGACGCGATCAGGGAAGCTGGCCTGTCGGCCCGCATGCTGCTGCAGGTGCATGACGAGCTGATCTTCGAATGCCCCAAGGCCGAAGCGGAAGAGACCATGGCGGTGGCCAGGCAGGTGATGATCGCAGCACCCGAGCCCGCCGTGAAACTCAGCGTTCCGCTGCAGGTCGACGCCCGTGCCGCCGCCGACTGGGAAGCCGCCCACTGAAAAATCTTCACAATGTCAATCAGCAACAAGCACGTCCGCACGTGGTGGTGTTGCTAGCATATCGTAGGAATAAAGTCAACAGGAAAAAAGGCCGGTTTCAGACGGCTTCGCCGCGCAACAGCCGTGGCAGCCCGCCGGATTGCCCAGCCGCCTGGGCGGCAAACACCGCCTTGAGCCCGCCCATCCGGTTCACCGCCATCAGGCCGGCGCGGCGCAGAACTGTCAGCGCCGGGTTGGTGTTGGCGAACAGCCGGTTCATCCCGTCCATGGCGGCGGCGGTCGCCACTGTGTCGAAGCGCCGCCAGCTGGCATAGCGGCTCAATACCGTCTCATTGCCAAGGTCCATGCCAAGGGCGGCGGCGTCATGCACGCAATCGGCGAGTGCGGCCACGTCGCGAAGCCCCAGATTGAAACCAAGGCCCGCCAGCGGGTGCAGCACATGCGCGGCATCGCCCACCAGCGCCAACCGTGGTCCGGTGAAGCGATCGGCCACATACATGGCGAGCGGATAGCCATGGCGTCCGGACACCAGCCTGACCTCACCCAGATGGGTTCCGAACCGGAGCCGCAATTCCTCCTCGAATTCGGGAAGCGGCAGATCGAGCAGGCGCCTGGCGTCCTCCGTCCGCTCCGACCACACCAGCGACGAGCGGTTGCCTGGCAGCGGCAGGATCGCGAACGGCCCCGAGGGGGTGAAATGTTCTTCAGCCCGGCCATTGTGCGGAAGTTCATGCGAAACCGTGGCCACCAGGCCCATCTGATCATAGGGCCAGCCGACCAGCGTGATGCCTGCCGCGTCGCGGGCCGTCGAGTTGCTGCCATCGGCGGCTGCGATCAACTCGCCGCGCAGGTCCGCGCCACCGGCCAGCGTTACCGCTGCAAGCCCCGGTCCGAAATGGAACTGCTCCACCGGCTGACCCACTGAAAAATGGATATGTGGGCTCTGCTCGGCCTCGGCCAGCATGGCGGCATAAAGGAAACGGTTCTCGATCATATGGGCGGTGGGCCCGCCGGTCATATCCTCCGGCCCGAAATGCAGCAGAACCGGGCGTGCCGCGCCCGGCGTGGCGCTGTCGGTGACGATGATCTCCGCCATCGGTTCGGCTTCGTGTGCCACTCGTTCCCAAACACCAAGTGCCTCGAACATCCGCCGCGCCGTGGCGCTGATTGCCGTGGCCCGTCCGTCGAAGGCGTTACTGGCGAAGCCGCGCGGATCCCGGGCATCGACCAGCATCACGTCGAGCGGCCGCCGGACATGCCGGCCCCCAAGCGCCAGTGCGGCGGCAAGCCCGTTCAGCGCCGCCCCGATGACGATCATGTCGGCTCTCTGGGTCATTGGAGGACTTAACGCCTTTCCGGCTGACAAGAACAGGAGGCGCGGCGTCGCGGCATTATCTGATACAAAACTATGCAATCAAGAGGTCGGCGCGAGATAATGCCAATATTTTAGGCAGACGACGGCATGGATGAATCCATAAATGTCATCTTATCAATTAGTTAGCGCGTACTCGGCGATTGGCACAAAACTTGATACACCTCCGACCGGCAGTAAACCAAGGGAGTTTCGCATGAAATTCGTGATCGCCATCATCAAGCCCTTCAAGCTCGAGGAGGTCCGGGAAGCTCTGGGTGCCCTGGGCATCCAGGGGATCACTGTGACCGAGGTCAGGGGCCATGGACGCCAGCGTGGCCACACCGAGTTCTACCGCGGCGCCGAATACACCGTGAGCTTCGTTCCGAAAGTGAAGATCGAACTCGCGGTGGACGAAGGTCTTGCCGACAAAGTGGTCGAGACCATCCAGACCTCCGGCCAGACAGGCCAGATCGGCGACGGCAAGATCTTTGTCCTCCCGCTGGAGCAGGCGGTGCGTATCCGCACCGGCGAAACCGGCCACGCCGCTCTCTAACTTCAAGATGACAGGAAAAATGACCATGATGTTCTTGAATTCGTTGCGCCGGCCGGTGCTGGCAGGCCTCGCAGGCCTTGGGGTCACCGCCCTCCTCGCCTCGACTGCTCATGCGGCGGCCACGGTGAACAAGGGTGACACCGCCTGGATGCTGGTGGCGACCTGTTTCGTGGTGCTGATGACCATTCCGGGCCTCGCCCTGTTCTACGGCGGCCTGGTGCGCGCCAAGAACGTGCTGTCGGTTCTGATGCAGGTACTGATCGTGTTCTCGATCATCTCCATCCTGTGGGTGATCTATGGCTATTCGCTGGCCTTCACCGGCAATGCCAGCGCCGGTCTCAATCCCTTTATCGGCGGCTTCTCGAAATTCTTTCTGAGCGGTGTGACCACCAGCTCCGAGATCGGCACCTTCTCCAAGGAAACCAACATTCCGGAACTCGCCTTCGTCATCTTCCAGATGACCTTCGCTTGCATCACGCCCGCACTCATCGTCGGCGCCTATGCCGAGCGCATGAAGTTCTCGGCCGTGCTGCTGTTCATGGTGCTGTGGTTCACCTTCGCCTATCTGCCCATGGCCCACATGGTGTGGTTCTGGGCTGGTCCCGATGCCTACACGCTGTCCGCTGACAATCTTTCGGTCGTCTCGGCGATGGTCGGCGAGGAAAAGGCAAAGCAGCTGCTTGATGCCCTGGCCGCCGCCGCCACCGAGGAAGCCAAGGCTGCCGTGCTCGGTGAATACGCCGCGCTTGTGAACGCCACCAACGGTTACCTTTTCCAGCTCGGCGCCCTCGACTTCGCCGGCGGCACCGTGGTGCACATCAACGCCGGCGTCGCGGGCCTGGTCTGCGCCTACATGCTTGGCAAACGCCTCGGCGTCGGCAAGGACGCGATCATGCCGCATAACCTGACCTTCGTGCTGACCGGCGCCGGCCTGCTGCTGTTCGGCTGGTATGGCTTCAACGCCGGGTCCAGCCTTGAGGCCAATGGTCTGACCGCGCTGGTGATCCTAAACACCACGATCGCGGCGGGTGCAGCGGCCCTGGCCTGGACGGCCAGCGAGTGGATTTTCCGCGGCCACCCCAGCCTGCTCGGCGCCGCCTCGGGCGTCATTTCCGGCCTCGTTGCCATTACCCCGGCCTGCGGCTGGGTCGGCCCAGGGGGTGCCATCGTGATCGGGCTCATCGCCGGTCTCGTCTGCCTGTGGGCAGTGGTATCGCTCAAGTCCTGGCTGGGATATGACGACGCGCTGGACGTTTTCGGCATTCACGGCGTGGGCGGCATCGTGGGCGCCATCCTCACCGGGGTGTTCGTCAATCCGGCGCTGGGCGGCATGGGCGTCACCGACTATCTCGCCGCAGACACCTCCGTCGCCGTTGCGGCCTATTCCTTCGGTACGCAGATGTATGCCCAGATCATGGCGGTCATTATCGCAGTGATATGGACTGCGGTGGTGTCCTACGTGGCGCTGATGATCTGCAAGGCGGTGTTCGGGCTTCGCGTCACGGAGCAGGGGGAGCGCGAGGGTCTCGACCTCGTCGACCACGGCGAACGCGCTTACAACTGACAGCTGCAACACGCTGAAATGCTGGCCGGCGGGTACATTCCGCCGGCCGTGCCTATTGATGGCTGTTAAACCAGCCCTTAACCACGCTCCGCCAAGATCGGTTTGACCAAGCGTTATGGCCGGCGGAATCCCTCCGCGGTGGAGGCTCGAAATGGCTTATCAGCCAACCTATGACACCGACGACAGCGCCGTGCCGGAGGCGGTCCGCCGGTTCCTGAAGAACCGGTTTCTCGAAGGCATCGGTATCGTCCTGTTCCTTGTGCTGACTGCGCTGGGTGTAGCGCTCGCCACCTGGTCGCTGGACGATCCATCGCTCAACCATGCGCTCGACCGGGCAGCCAGCAACTGGCTCGGCTATCCCGGCGCCGTGGTCGCCGATGAGCTCATGCAGTTCCTCGGGCTTGGCGTCCTGCCGCTGTTTGCCATCCCGGTGCGCTGGGCGGTTGATTTCTTCGCACTCCGCAGCTTCGTCCGGCCCATTCGACGGTTGCTCGCCTGGGTTGGTTCAACGCTCGCCTTCAGCGCCGCGCTATCAGCCGTTCCGGCTCCTCCCAGCTGGCCTCTGATTGCGGGGCTTGGCGGTAACGCCGGCGACATCCTCCACAATCTCATCATGGTGGCGTTGTCGGCCGCACTTCCGGGTTTTCTTGCCGCAGCCATCGCCTCAATGGCAATGCTGGGCATCGCGGTATTCTGCGGGCTACGGGCTCTGGGTCTCTCCCGTGCCGGGGCAGCAGGAGGCGTCACCGTCGCCTCGGGAACCAGCCGCAAGGCGGCCCGCGCTGCCTTGGGCCGTCTGGGAACTGCTGCCAGCTTCATCGCCGGGCAATGGCGCGATCTGCGCCGGGGCGAGCCCGACCAAGAACTGCCACCGCATGAGGATGACATCATCCGGAGGCTCGCCCCACAACCGGATCTGCCTGACCGCCGTGGTCAGCCATCCGGCGTCCGCATCGAACCGGTCTTCGGGCACACGCTGCGCCGCCCTCACCTGGAAGCTGACGAAGCCGACTTCGAGGACCTGGAAACAGGGCTGGATGAAGCCGCAGAGGCCGATCTTGGTGACGAAATCATCGGTGAAGAGACAGACGACGCCGAAGATGAGGCTCCACCCCCCCGGGTCAGCCGCAACAACAAACCTCTCAAGCAGGGCAAACGGCTCAAGAAGGACCTGCAACCGGGTCTCGGGTTTGGGCGCGCCGAGGACTACGAGCTTCCGCCCCTCACGCTGCTCGCCGAACCGAGGCGCGTCGGCAAGCCGCTGGAGCTTTCAGATGAGGCATTGGAACAGAATGCCCGCATGCTGGAAGGCGTGCTCGAGGATTTTGGCGTCAAGGGTCAGATCATCAAGGTAAGGCCTGGTCCGGTGGTCACGCTCTATGAGCTGGAGCCTGCTCCCGGCATCAAGTCTTCAAGGGTCATCAGTCTCGCCGACGACATTGCCCGGTCGATGAGTGCGCTGTCGGCGCGCGTCGCCGTGGTGCAAGGCCGCAACGCCATTGGCATCGAACTCCCGAATACCAAGCGCGAAACCGTGTTCCTGCGCGAGATGCTGGGCTCGGAGGCATTCGAGAAGACCAACCTGAACCTTGCGCTCGCGCTCGGCAAGAACATCGGCGGTGAGCCGGTCTTCGCCGATCTTGCCCGCATGCCGCATCTGCTGATCGCCGGCACCACTGGCTCCGGCAAGTCCGTGGGCATCAACACCATGATCCTGTCGCTGCTCTACCGGCTGCCACCGGAACGCTGCAAGCTGATCATGATCGATCCCAAGATGCTGGAATTGTCCGTGTACGAAGGGATTCCACATCTTCTGGCGCCAGTGGTAACCGACCCCCGGAAAGCGGTGGTGGCTTTGAAGTGGGCAGTGCGCGAAATGGAAGAACGCTACCGCAAGATGTCGAAGGTGGGGGTGCGCAACATCGACGGCTATAATGCCCGCATGAAGGCAGCCGCTGCCAAAGGCGAGGAGATCTCACGCACCGTGCAGACTGGTTTCGACCCCGAGACCGGCGAACCGGTGTTCGAGAAGGAGACGATGGACCTCGTTCCGATGCCCTACATCGTGGTCATCATCGACGAAATGGCAGACCTCATGATGGTGGCCGGCAAAGACATCGAGGGGGCGGTGCAGCGCCTCGCCCAGATGGCCCGCGCGGCCGGCATTCATGTGGTGATGGCCACTCAGCGGCCGTCTGTCGATGTCATCACTGGCACCATCAAGGCCAATTTTCCGACGCGCATTTCCTTCCAGGTGACGTCGAAAATCGACAGCCGCACGATTCTCGGTGAGCAAGGCGCCGAGCAGCTCTTGGGCCAGGGCGACATGCTGTTCATGGCGGGTGGCGGCCGCATTTCCCGCCTGCATGCTCCCTTCGTCGCTGACGACGAGGTGGAAAAGATCGTGGCCCATCTGAAGGCCCAGGGGCATCCTGAATATGTCGAGGCAGTGACCGAAGATCCAGAGGAAGGCGCCTTCGGCGAACCCGGTGGTGCGCCTGGTGAAGCTGGCGGATCGGGCGATGATCTTTATGACCAGGCCGTGGCCGTGGTGCTGCGCGACAAGAAGGTATCAACCTCCTACGTCCAGCGCCGCCTGCAGGTGGGTTACAACAAGGCGGCGAGCCTGATCGAACGCATGGAGAAGGAGGGGCTCATTTCCGCTGCCAACGCCATTGGAAAACGCGAAATCCTGGTCCCGGGCGACAGCGCCCGGGTCTGATCCCCCGGCGCTGCCTTCAAATTGGCCTGTTGTTGCGAAAGTGATGGTCTTCGACTAGACAGCCGCATCTGCAACCGTTCGATTCCGGAACCGACAGAATGAAAAGTCTCCTCGCGATCTCACGCCGTGTCGTCATGACCCTGGCAATCCTGGCTTTCGCCGGTTCGGCGGTTTCAGCCGCCCAGCCGCTCGATCTGACCGCCGGTCAGAAGGCCGCAGTCGATGGAATCTCGAAGTATCTCATCAGGTTCAAGACATTTCAGGGTTAGTTCACCCAGATCAGTCCAAAGGGCAATCAGTCGCAGGGCGTGTTCTACATCTCCAAACCCGGCAAGATGCGTTTCGAATATGCGCCCCCGAACCCCTATCTGATCGTTGCCGACGGCACCTGGTTGACCGTCAAGAACGTAAAGAAGGAGAAAGGCGATCAATTCCCGCTGTCGCAGACCCCTTTGCGGCTGGTGCTGGCCAATAAGGTCGATATCGCGAACGATACGCATGTCCTCGACTATCAGGAACAGGACGGCATCGTCTCCGTCACCATCGAGGACAAGAAGAACACCCTGGCCAACGGGCAGCTGACCCTTGTCTTCGATTCCGTCCGTAACCGGCTCCAGCAATGGGTCGTGATCGACGGCAAGGGCCGCCGGACCACCGTGTCGCTGGAGAACGTCGAAGCCGGGATCAAGCCAGACCCCAAGCTCTTCGTGGTGAAGATCGACCGCGCTGACAAGTACAAGTCCAGCCCCTGACGGTGGGGCTTGCAGCCACCAGACTGGACGGTTAGGGGCGGTTCATGGCTCTCAAAGTCGCTACGTGGAACATCAACTCAGTTCGTTTGCGGATCGGCCTCGTCACCCGTCTTCTTGACCTCTGGAAGCCTGATGTCCTTTGCCTCCAGGAAACCAAGTGTCCGCAGGGCCAGTTTCCGTCAGCGCCAATACGGGCCATGGGCTACGATCACATCGCCGAATTCGGACAGAAAGGCTACCATGGCGTCGCCATCGTTTCGAAGCGGCCTTTCGTTGCGCAGTCCGCCCGTTCGTTCTGTGGCAAGGACGACTGTCGGCATATCTCTGTGACGCTCGCCGGCGGCAAGCCCATCACCATACACAATCTCTATGTTCCGGCTGGCGGCGACGAGCCAGACCCCGGCATCAACGACAAGTTTGCCCACAAGCTGCAATTCATCAACGAACTGGGAGACTGGTTTGCCGGGGATTGCGTGCCCAAGGGCCATGAGAGCATCCTTGTCGGCGATCTCAACATCGCGCCGCTTGAGCATGATGTATGGTCGCACAAGGACCTCCTTAAAGTGGTGAGCCATACCCCAGTCGAAACTGAAGGCCTGCTCCGCATTCAGAAGCACGGCAGCTGGGTGGATCTCATGCGCAGCCATGTGCCTGCCGACCGCAAGCTCTATACGTGGTGGAGCTACCGGGCCCGGGACTGGGAGTTGAGTGCCCGCGGCCGCCGACTCGACCATATCTGGTCAACTGCCGGTCTGGCGCCCAAGTGCCAGAAGATCGAGGTGCTGAAGCAAGCGCGTGGCTGGGAACAGCCTTCGGACCACGTGCCGGTCATGGCAAGCTTCACGCCGTGAAGCCGCGGATCAGATGTCCCTGAACGATCGCGCGGCTTCGAAGGCCTGTCGTGTGCCGCTGATCTCGCGCATCGACTGGTTGAACCTTGCTGCCACAACCCGGAACACCGCTGCTCCGAAATCGGGAAACTCTCGCGCCACCCGCATGAAGAGGTCGCGGTCGATCCGTGCCGCCACGGCAAGCTCCAGCGCAGTGGCGGTAACGGCATAGGGACGCTCGCCGATCATCGCCATCTCGCCCAGCATGGCGCCGGGTCCGGCACTGCCGATCAGCCCTTCGCTGGCTGTTGACAGTGCGGCCTCGCCACTCAGCAGAAGATAGGCGGCCGTAGCCTCCGCGCCTTCCCTGATGATCGTCTGATCCGCCCTGAAGCTTTCGCGTTCCGCCGAGAAAGCAATGAGCTGGAGATGCACGGGATCGCATTCCGAGAAGATCGGAATACGCCGCAGTGTTTCTATGTCTGATCTGACGCTCATGACAGTCCCGGCAATGACACGAATTGTTTATAGCAGAAAAGGGAACTCGCCAACCTTCATGGTACAAGCTTGTAGCCGCCGCCCACTGTCACCAGCAATTCGGCATTGGAAGGGTCGCGCTCGATTTTCTGGCGAAGCCGATAGACATGTGTTTCGAGCGTGTGAGTTGTGACGGCCGCGTTGTAGCCCCATACTTCCTGCAGCAGCAGGTCGCGGCTGACAATCTGTTCACCGGCACGCAGCAGGAACTTGATAATGGCACTTTCCTTCTCGGTCAGACGGATCTTGCTGTTGGCAGCATCGACGAGGAGCTTGGCAGAAGGCTTGAAGGTATAGGGGCCCACCTTGAACACTGCGTCCTCGCTGTGCTCTTGCTGGCGGAGATGGGCACGGATGCGGGCCAGAAGAACGGCGAAACGGAAAGGCTTGGCGACATAGTCGCTTCCGCCTGAATCGAGACCAAGAATGGTGTCGGCCTCGGAAGCCTGGGCGGTGAGCATGATCACCGGCCCCTTGTAGCCATTGCGCCGGATTACCTTGCAGGCTTCCCGTCCGTCCATGTCAGGCAGGTTGACGTCGAGGATGACAAGGTCTGTGTGACCGGCCTGAATGGCCTTGATGCCGGCTGTGGCGTTCGCGGCCTCGCTCACCGTGAACTCGTCATGAAACGAGAATTGCTCTTTCAGCGTCTCGCGCAACAGGTCGTCGTCATCAATGATGATGATGCTCTTGGTGCTGCCCATAACGCCCTTTCCAGCCTGAAGTGTTTGAAATCGCTTGCTCCCTGCGTGAGTGATGATAATTTCCACCATGGCCATTTCAAGGCCGGAGCACAATTGTTTCAACCATGTCGAAACCGCTGAAGACCCTCCGTGTCCTCACCCGCGGCGGCCGGGCCACCGCGGGGCAGTTGAAGGTGGGTCAGATGTCCTTTCCCTGCTCGATCGGGCGGAGCGGCAGACGTTTTCTGAAACGCGAAGGCGATGGGGCGAGCCCCCGGGGAACGTGGCAGCTGCGGCGGCTCTTTTTCCGCCCTGACCGTGGGCTTCAGCCCCGGACGGGCCTGAGAGCGATTGCCCTGCGCGCCGATCACGGCTGGTGCGAGACTGTGGGCGACCGCAACTACAACCGCCTCGTCCGGCTTCCCTACGCCGCCGCCCATGAGACCATGCAGCGGGCCGATGGGCTCTATGACATCGTAATCGAACTCTCGCACAATGAACGGCCACGCGTTCAGGGCCGCGGCAGTGCGGTGTTTTTCCATCTCCGCAGGCCCGATGGCGGGCCCACGGCAGGATGCATCGCCGTGTCCCGGGGCGATATGCTGAAGATCCTGCGGCTGGTGGGTCCAAAGACGAGGATTTCGATTTAACCTCTCGTCCCGAATATGGCGGAGCCCACCCGCACATGGGTGGCTCCGCAGACGATGGCCAGGGGATAGTCGCCGCTCATGCCCATGCTGAGCAGGCGGAGGCCATTACGGCGGGCGATGTCTGCCAGCATTTCGAAATGTGGTTTCGGGTCTGCCTCGACGGGCGGAATACACATCAGCCCGGCGATACTGAGGCCATGCCGGTTCCGGCATTCGGCAAGGAAATCATCTGTCAGCTCCGGGTCGATACCGGCCTTCTGTGGCTCGCGGCCGGTATTGACCTGGACGAAAAGCGTAAGGGTCTTGCCCTGCCTTCGCATCTCGCCAGCAATCGCCGCGGCGATCTTCGGCCGGTCGATGGTGTGGATTGCGTCAAACAGCTCGACCGCTTCCGCCGTCTTGTTGGATTGCAGAGGTCCGATCAGGTGGAGTTCCACATCCGGCCACTTCGCCCGGAGTGCGGGCCATTTGGCCTTTGCCTCCTGCACGCGGTTCTCGCCAAACACCCGCTGGCCGGCGGCGATCACCGGTTCGATGTCGGCGGCGCCGAAGGTCTTGGACACCGTGATCAGGGTCACGCTCCCGGGCGTCCGGCCAGCGGCGCGGGCAGCGTCCGCCACCCCCGCCCGCACCTTGCTCAGACCTTCATGCGCCATGCTGCAAACTCCCGGAAAGGCAAGGGTTTAGGCCAAGCTTGCGGGCCATTTCAAGGACTGGTACCAGCACCGGATCATGCCTTCTCATGGACGGGGTCTGCCACGGTGAACATCGAACGTTACAACCCGCGCGAAGCCGAGCCGCGCTGGCAGAAACATTGGGCTGAATCGAAAAGCTTCGAGGCCAGGGAAGATGCCGCCAGGCCCAAGTACTATGTGCTTGAAATGTTTCCCTACCCGTCTGGCCGCATCCACATGGGGCATGTGCGCAATTACACCATGGGCGATGTGATCGCGCGATTCCGCCGGGCGCTTGGCTACAATGTGCTCCATCCCATGGGCTGGGACGCCTTTGGCATGCCTGCCGAGAACGCCGCCATCGACCGTGGCGTGCACCCCAAGGCCTGGACCTACGACAATATCGCCACCATGAAGCGCCAGCTCCAGTCGATGGGCCTGGCGCTCGACTGGAGCCGCGAGATCGCCACCTGCGATCCCTCCTACTATCGCCACGAACAGGCGATGTTCATCGACTTCGTGAAGGCGGGGCTCGTCGAGCGCAAGGTGTCGATGGTCAACTGGGACCCTGTCGACCAGACGGTGCTGGCCAATGAGCAGGTCATCGATGGCCGCGGCTGGCGGTCCGGCGCGCTGGTCGAGAAGCGCGAGCTGGCGCAGTGGTTCCTGAAGATCACCGCCTATTCGGAAGAACTGCTCGCGGCGCTCGACGGTCTCACCAATTGGCCCGAGAAGGTCCGGCTGATGCAGAAAAACTGGATCGGCCGCTCCGAAGGCCTGCGCTTTTCCTTCGCGCTCGAGGACGAGGCCGGTAATCTGCTGGAGGAACGCCTCACCGTCTATACGACGCGTCACGATACGATTTTCGGCGCCAGCTTCTGCGCCATCTCGGCCGATCACGATCTGGCCAAGCGCCTCGCCGCCCGCGATCCCGGGCTCGCTGCTTTCCGCCGCGACGTGGCCGCACTCGGCACCTCGGAGGAGACGCTCGAGCGCGCCGAGAAGAAAGGCCATTTCCTCACGCTCTACGCCCGCCATCCGTTCCGGCCTGGCGTTCGGCTTCCTGTTTACGCCGCCAACTTCGTGCTGATGGGCTATGGCGAAGGCGCCATCTTCGGCTGCCCCGCGCATGACCAGCGCGACCTCGACTTCGCACGCAAATATGGCCTGCCAGTCATTCCCGTGGTGGCGCCGAAGGGCGCCGAGCCAGCCACATTCGAAGTCGGCGCGGAAGCCTTCCTCGAAAAGGAAGGCGACAATACTGTTCTGATCAATTCGGACTTTCTGGACGGCATGACGGTGCCCGCCGCCAAGGCCGAGATCGCGCGGCGCATGGAGCAGGCTGGAACCGGCGAGCGCAAAGTGAACTTTCGCCTGCGCGATTGGGGCGTGTCACGGCAACGTTACTGGGGCTGCCCGATTCCAGTGATCCACTGCGCCTCTTGCGGCATCGTACCGGTGCCAAAGGCGCAGCTTCCTGTCACGCTTCCGGAAGATGTGAGCTTCGACAGGCCGGGCAATCCTCTCGAACATCACCCGACATGGAAGCATGTCGATTGTCCGTCCTGTGGCAAGCCGGCGCGGCGCGAGACCGATACCTTCGACACTTTCATCGATTCTTCCTGGTATTACGCGCGCTTCTGCTCACCGCACGCCAAGGATCCCGTAGACAAAACGGCGGCGGCCTACTGGATGGGAGTCGACCAGTACATCGGCGGCGTCGAGCACGCTATCCTGCATCTGCTCTACTCGCGCTTTTACGCGCGGGCCATGACGGCGACTGGCCATCTCGCCATCAAGGAGCCCTTCGAGAGCCTGTTTGCCCAGGGCATGGTGATCCATGAAACCTTCCGCACTCGGACTGGCGAGTGGGTGTTCCCGGCGGATGCCGAGACCCGCGACGGCAAATGGGTACCTGCCAAGCCCGGCGAGCTGCTTGACGTGGGCGGCGTCGAGAAGATGTCGAAGTCGAAAAAGAATGTCGTCGACCCCGATGACATCATCGCCCGTTTCGGCGCTGATACCGCACGCTGGTTCATGCTCTCTGACACGCCGCCGGAACGTGATATCGAATGGACGGAGTCTGGCGCCGAAGGCGCCTGGCGCTTCACCCAGCGCATCTGGCGGCTCGTGAATGACGCCGTGGCCTATGCAGGGGGAGCTGATCCCGCCGCCTCCCTTGACCTGCGCCGCACCGCGCACAAAGCGCTTGAGGCGGTGACCGATGATCTCTCGTCGCTCCGCTTCAACCGCGCCATCGCGCGCATCTATGAGCTTGCTAATGCGCTGGGCGCAGCACTGGCCGGCGGCAAGGCGGAGACTGCTGCGGTGCGCGAGGCGGCCCAGTTCCTCGTTCTGATGTCGGCGCCCATGATGCCGCATCTCGCGGAGGAGTGCTGGCAGGCGATGAAGAGCCCAGGCTTCGTGGTGGACACCCCTTGGCCGAAGCCCGATCCGGCTTTGCTTGCCGACGATCGCGTGACCATTGCCGTCCAGGTCAATGGCAAGCGGCGCGACGAGATCACCATTCCGCTTGATCTGGGCGTCACCGAGATCGAAGCTCTCGTGATCAAGCTCGATTCTGTCATCAGGGCACTGGATGGGCGGGCGCCCAAGAAAGTGATTGTGGTGCCGGGCCGGATCGTAAATATTGTGGGCTGATGGGCAGGTTTGCGACGATCCTCTGCGTTGCTGCCGCGCTGGCGCTCGCTGGCTGCGGCTACCGGCCACTCTATGGATCGGCGCAGGGCAATGGCGGTGTGGCGACGTCACTTTCCTCGATCGCCATCCCGGAAGCGCAGGACCGTGCTGGCCAGCTGGTGCGCAATGACCTTCTGTCGTCGATGCAAAGCGGCAAGGGCGATGATCGCTATCTGCTCAACCTGACCACCATCGTGGCGGACAACAACATCGTCGCCAAACGTCAGCCGGCGGTGACACGGCAGTCGATCCAGATCACCGCCACTTACCAGCTGGTTGAGAAGTCCACGGGCACTGTGGTGACCCAGGGAACGACGTTCGCCCGCGCCAGCTATGACGTGATCCGCCAGCCTTTTGCCGATCTCCAGGCCAAGACCGATGCCACGGAGCGTGCCGCCCTGGAGGTCAGCGCCGATATTCGCACCAGGCTTGCGGCTCATTTCGCCAAGCAGCAGCCCAAATCATGACGGCCATCAGGCCTCCCGGGTTCGAGGCCTTTCTGAGAAAGCCCGATCCCGCCATCGCCGCGATCATGATCTATGGTGACGAGCCGGAGACGGTGCGCGAACTGGCCCAGCGCGTGGTGGCAAAGGTGGCTGGCACCAGTGACGATCCGTTCAGCGTGACGGTGATGAGCGAACAGGACATTGCCGCCGATCCGGGGCGTCTGGCCGACGAGGTTCAGTCGATCTCTCTGTTCGGGTCTGCCAAGGCGATCTGGGTCAAGGCCGCAGGCGATGCTTTTTCCAAGGCCCTGGCGCCGCTGCTCGATGCCGCAAGCCATGGCAATGTAGTGGTCGCCGAGGCCCCGGTACTCGCCAAGTCGTCTGAGCTCCGCAAGCTGTTCGAGACGAGCCCGCGGGCTCTTGTCCTGCCGCTCTACGAAGCTGAGGACGATGAGATCGCGGCAAGCGTTCAGCGCATTCTGGCAAGAGACAATCTTCGGATTGGCGATGATGCTCTGGCCCGCTTCATCGAACTTGCGGGATCATCGCGCGCGCTGGTCAAGCGCGAGGCAGAAAAACTGGCACTCTATGCGCTGGGCGCGTCACAGGTGAGCCTCGCCGACGTGGAGGCGGTGTGCGGCAACGATACCGGCGCCACGCCCGATGAGCTGGCGGATTGCGTCTTTGGTGGCGATATCGCGGATACCGACCGTCTGTTCCAGGATCTGCTGCGCAGCGGACGCGATCCAGGCCAGCTGCTGTCGGCGGTTCAGAAACATGCATTCCGGCTTGCTGATTTCCGGCTGGCAGTCGAGCGCGGCATGCAGGCTGAGCAGGCAGTGAAACAGGCGCGTCCACCGGTGTTCTTCAAGCGGCAGCCGGCCATGCTGGCCCAGATCCGGGCCTGGCCGCTGACCGATCTCGTCAAGGCTGGCAATACACTCTCCGCCCAGGTTCTGGCGGGCCGGCAGAATGCAGACCTCGCACCGGCCATAGCCAGCCGCTGTGTTCTGTCGCTCGCCCGGAAGGGCCTTTCCTTGAGAACCCGCAGTTAGAGCGGCGTGCCATACACAGGGCTGGCGCAAGCCAAGCCCTCCATCATGGTTAACAGAAGGACAACGCTGTGGCATGCCCGAAAGACTGTCGGATATTCTGACCTATGTGCTGTCGTCGGCACTCGCCCTCGGGGTGCTGGTCTTCGCGGCAACCAAGATCATTGCGCTCCATGGCATGGAGAATCCGCCGGCCAACATGGGTCTCAATCTTACGCCGCTCGAGAAGCGCGGCATGGTCAGCGATGGCCCGGGCATCTCCGATCCGATCACCACAAGGTCGCTTGGGCCGGGTTTCCGGACCCGCGCAAGTCAATCGCAAGAAGCATCAGACCGGCGCGCCACCATGGTCGCCGGCAAGCGCTATGAACTGCTGACGGTCATCGATGGAGTCGCCTTCGTCACTGTCGATTCCGTTGAAGAAAAGACCCTGGTCCCTGTAACCGTCGGGACGAGGCTTCCCGGCAGCCTGCGCGTCGAGGCGATTACCCTGCGTGATGGACGGTGGAGTTTGAAGGCTGGTGCGCTGGTGCTCGAGCAGCCGCTGGCAGCGGATCAGTAGAGGCCGCGCAGCAGCCGCTCGATATAGTCCCGCTCCAGCTTTGGCAGTCCGCTTTCCCCGGCGCGGTTTCGCAGCATGTCGAGGATTTCGCGGGCCCGCTGGATGGCCTGTTCTGACGGCAGCATGTCGCGGTCCGGCCCGGTATCCTCGCCGCGGCTGGCACGCGGGCGGCCAAGCGGATCGCGGTCGTCTCCGCGGGCTTCGCCATCGCGACCCTGGCTCTGTTGCTGGCCCTGCGATTGTTGCAGCATCTGGCGCGCCATGCTGCGGGCGCCCTCACGCAGCTTGGACATGGCCTCGCCTTGCTGATCGAGCGCCTGATCGCGGTCGCCGTCCCTGAGCGAGTCCTCCGCATTGCCCATGCTGCGTCCAGCCTCGCCGAAGGAGCGAGGCGCCTGCATGCCATTCTGACCGAATTGCTTCATCAGCTCTTCCAGCATCTGGCCCAGGCCCTGCTGGCGGTCACCGAGGTCTCCCATGCCTTGCTGGCCCTGCTGGGGCTCACCCTCGCCGAATGGGTCCGGCTGCGGCATGCGTTGCGTATCGTCCATCAGCTTCTGCTGCTGGCGCATCAGGTCCGAGAGCTGGTCGAGCATCTCGTTCAGCGGGCTCTGCTGTCCCTGGCCCTGACCCTGCTGCTGCATCATCGGCCTGAGATTGCGCAGGATATCCTCGAGCTGAGACAGAAGCTGCTCGGCTGACTGGTTGTCGCCGCTCTGTGCCAGCTTGTCGATCATGTCGAGCATGCGCTGCAGATCCTGCGGGCTGACCATCTGCTCCGGCTGAGCCTGGCCGCGCTCATCCTGGCGGCCTTCCGCGGCTCGCTTGCGCGCTTCTTCCATCATCGACTGCAGGTAACGGTCGAGCGCCTCGCGAAGCTTGCGGGTGAGTTCGGCAATGCGTTCGGGCGGTGCGCCGTCCCGCAGCGCCCGCTGCAGTTCCTTGCGCAGTGCATCAAGCTCGGCCTTGGCATCGGAGAAGGCGCCGTCCTCGATGTTCACGGCAATCTGCCACAGCATGCCGATCACATCATCCACGGTGGCACGGTCATTGGCTGCCCGCAGCCGGGACAATGCCGTGGCGATTGCGAGATGCGTGCCGCTGCCTTCGATCAGTCCCGCTGGATAGGTCAGAATCGCCTGCAGCATCTCGGCAACGCCGCCGGCCTCTTCCGGGTTCAGGATCAGGCGGCGGCGCTGCTCGACCAGGGCACGCGCCAGAATCTTCGTGAACTGCCGCTCAGGCAGACGGAACACGCGCTTTTCGCTTTCACGACTGTTACCCGCTGCGTCTTTGGCGGTCAGCGTCATCTCCACCATGAAACCGGCCCATGGATGTTCGGCCATGTCCGCCTTGCTTTCGCCTGCCTCTTCCCGGGCCTGTGGCTTGCGCAGGCTGATGGGAAGCCGCGGCGGCGGAAACTCGAAGCTTCCGGGATTCGAGAAACCGAAACCTTCGTCCTGCTCGTCCGCCAGATAGATATCGGCGGTGACGCTGGCGACCCCGTAATCATCCGCCACTTTCCATTTCGCGGTCAGCGTGCCCGAGGCATCACCTGACGGTTCGCCGGTGATCTCGACGGTGGGTGGAGCATCCGGGGTCAGCGAAATGCGCCAGGAGGCCAGTTCCTGATCCCCGTCCATGACCTTGACGATGGCCGGGCGATCAAGTGAAACCTCAGCCTCGAACCGGCCTTCGCCGGTCTTGATCTGAGGCTTGAATCCCGTGATCGCCGGCGGATTTGGATCGTCGCCACCAAGAGCGTGGAAGGAAAGGCCTGGTGTGGCCGCGCCGGTTATCCGGAGCGTGAGTACAGACTTATCCGGCACCGCAATATCCGGCTCCCGCGTGAGCCGTTCTTTCATCGCCGGACTGGTAAGCAGGAGTGGCGGCTTGCCGGTATAGGCGGGAGCCTTCAGCCAGGCATCGAGAGCGACTTCAGGCGCAGGCGCAGGCGCCTTTATGGCGAGGCTGGCGGCAACATTGCCGGCGGGATTTCCGGTGCCCAGCACCAGCGCGGCGACTAGCGCCAGGGCGGCTGGCAGACGCAAGGCGCTCGGGTCGATGTCGCGCCATGATGACTGCGGCGTGCCGGCCTTCAGGCCAGTCAGGCCTCGCATCTGGCGTAGCCGGTGCTCTTCCCAGATCGCCTGCTGCAAAGGACCGGCGGCGGCCCCGGCCAGCTGGTCTTCGCGGCCGGAAACCGGGCGATGGGCAAGGCCGCTCGTCACTTCCACCCGGCGGATCGCTTCGGCGCGCCCTGGCCAGCGCACGCTCAAGAGGGGCCGAAGCGACCACAGGAAACCACCGGCCAGCAGCGCCAGCACCGCCAGGCGCGGGATTGGCGGCACCAGCGGCATAATGCCGCTGATGATCAGGGCAGCCGCCACCGCCAGGATCACCATGGGCCAATGCAGGGCATTCCATGTGCGCTCAAAACCCATCGCCAGTCGTGCCTGCGCAATCTTGCGCTCGATGCGGGCGGCGTGGCTGGATTGGTCGGGCTGATCCATCATGATCTTATTACGCTAGCAGATCTTGCGGGATTTGTGGCTGTTGACTGCAATCATGGCCCGGAAAGCCGATTCAGGCCTTCATTTTCTCCTGCCAGGAGGCGAGCCGGTCCATGCCGATCAGCTCCTCATAGGTCTGGCGCGGGCGGATCAGGGCCCATTTGTCATCCTTGACCAGCACTTCGGGGATCAGCGGCCGGGTGTTGTAGGTACCGGCCTGCACTGCGCCATAAGCGCCGGCCGTCATGGTTGCGAGGAGGTCGCCCGCCTCCACCCTGGGCAGACGGCGGCCCTTCGCGAGATAGTCGCCCGATTCGCATACGGGCCCCACCACATCGGTCAGCATGGTTTCGGCGCCCACCGGCTCGCGCACCGGAACGATCTCGTGATAGGCATCGTAGAGTGTGGGACGGATAAGGTCATTCATGGCGGCGTCCTGGATGACGAAATGCTTCTCTGTGCCATCCTTCACATAGATCACCCGTGATACCATAACACCGGCATTGCCGACGATCATGCGGCCAGGCTCAAGCACGAATTTCAGGTTGAGAGGCCCAAGCACCCGCTTCACCATGGCGGCGTATTCGTCAGGGTGAGGCGGCACGTCATTGCTGCCGCGATAGGGGACGCCAAGCCCGCCGCCGAGATCGAGATGGCGGATATTGTGGCCGTCACGGCGGAGTTCTGCGGTGAGGTCGGCCAGCAGCATGAAGGCTTTCTGGAACGGTGCCAGTTCGGTGATCTGACTGCCGATGTGCATATCGATGCCGGCAATGTCGATGGCCGGAAGCTGCGCTGCCCGTGCATAGACCTCGCGGGCCCGCTTGTAGGAAATGCCGAACTTGTCCTCGGCCTTGCCGGTCGAGATCTTGTGGTGCGTCTTTGCATCGACGTCGGGGTTGACGCGGATCGAGACGGCGGCCCGCTGCGCAACGCGCCTGGCCACTTCCGAGAGCAGTTCAAGTTCCGGTTCGGACTCGACATTGAAGCAGGCGATGCCCTCGCGCAGCGCCAGGGCCATTTCACGCGCCGTCTTGCCCACGCCCGAGAACACGATCTTGCGCGCCGGCACGCCCGCCGCGAGCGCCCGGCGCAATTCGCCCTCGGAAACCACGTCCATGCCGGCGCCAAGCTCGGCCATGGTGCGGATCACCGCCTGGTTGGAATTGGCCTTCATGGCATAGCAGATCATGTGGTCGGTGCCGGCGAAGGCCTCGTCCATCACCCGGTAATGGCGCTCCAGCGTGGCCGTGGAGTAACAATAGAAGGGCGTGCCGATCTCTTCGGCCAGCGCCTTCAGGCTTACGTCCTCGGCATGCAGCACGCCGCCGCGATAGGCAAAATGGTGCATGGCTTACTGCGGCTGCTGCGTGGCCGGCGGCGGCTCGGGATCGCCCTTGATGCCGCAGGCCGCAAGCCCCAGCGACAGACAGAGAAGCAGCAGGAATGCTTTCATGGTTTCAATCCCTATCATGACTTGAGCAGCTTGAGCCAGCGCTTCGCCTCGCGCCGGACATTGGTGGGCGCGGTACCGCCGAAACTGCGGCGCGAGGCCACCGAATTCTCGACACTCAGCACCTTGTAGACATCCCGCGTGATGCGCGGCTCCACCGACTGCATGAGTTTGAGCGGAAGATCGGGCAGGTCAACGCCTTCGCGTTCAGCGAGCGCCACGAGGCTTCCCGTGACGTGATGGGCATCGCGGAACGGAATTTTCAGTGTACGGACGAGCCAGTCGGCGAGGTCGGTCGCGGTCGAGAAGCCGGCGGCGGCGGCCTTGCGCATGTTGTCCGCGTCCGGGGCCATGTCGCGCACCATGCCGGCGGGGGCGGCGATCGCCAGGGACAAGCTGTCGAAGGCGTCGAAGGCCGGTTCCTTGTCTTCCTGCATGTCCTTGGAATAGGTGAGCGGCAGGCCCTTCATGACGGTGAGCAGGGCAACCAGCGCGCCGATGATGCGGCCGGGCTTCGCCCGCACCAGTTCGGCGGCGTCCGGGTTGCGCTTCTGCGGCATGATCGAGGAGCCGGTGGTGAACTTGTCGGAAAGCTTCACGAAGCGGAACTGGCTCGTCGACCAGATGACGATTTCCTCGGCGAGGCGCGAAAGATGCGTGGCGCAGATGGCGCAGGCGGCCAGCGTCTCGAGCACGAAATCGCGGTCGGCAACCGTATCGAGCGAATTGCGGGTCGGCCGGTCGAAGCCCAGGGCCCTGGCGGTCATGTGCCGGTCGATGGGAAAGCCGGTGCCCGCCAGCGCCGCCGCACCCAGCGGGTTCTCGTTCATGCGGCGGCGGGCATCGGCCAGCCGCGAACGGTCGCGCGCCAGCATTTCCACATAGGCCAGAAGATGGTGGCCGAAAGTCACCGGCTGGGCCACCTGCAAATGGGTGAAGCCCGGCATCACGGTGGCCGCATGGGCTCCGGCCTTTTCGGCCAGCGCCAGCTGCAAGTCCTTCAGCTGGCCATCGAGATGGTCGATCGTGTCGCGCACATAGAGGCGGAAATCGAGCGCCACCTGGTCATTGCGCGAGCGCGCGGTATGCAGCCGCCCAGCGGCCGGGCCGATCAGCTCCTTGAGGCGGGATTCGACATTGAGGTGAATGTCCTCAAGCGCCCGCGAGAACGTGAATGTGCCCGCCTCGATCTCGGCTTGCACCTGGTCGAGGCCCTTCCTAATCTGACTGGCGTCGGCTTTCGAGATGATCCCCTGCCTGGCCAGCATCGCGGCATGCGCCTTCGAGCCGGCGATGTCCTGCCGGAACAGGCGCCTGTCGAAGCCGATCGAGGCGTTGATCTCTTCCATGATGGCGTCCGGCCCCGACTGAAACCGGCCGCCCCACATCTTGTTGGTCATCGAAAATCCCATATTCGGCCTGAGAAGACCTGCGCATGAGCACCGAAAAGAAGAAATCCAGCCTCCTGCCGCAGATCGCCGCCGGCCTTGCCATTCTGGCTGCCATCACGGCCTATTACTGGTTCAGGGACGATGCACGCAAGGCCACTCCCGCCGAAACCTCCGCACCGGCGGCGGAAACTGTGGCCACGCAGGGGGTCAGCCGGGCCCTTGCCACCGGGTCTTTGGCGGCCTTCCTCGTGAAGCCCGACCGGGTGGAGCTGCCCGATACCGCCTTTCAGGATGGCGCGGGCAAGCCGGTGAAGCTCAGCGACTGGAAAGGCCGGGTGGTGCTGGTCAATCTCTGGGCCACCTGGTGCGCCCCGTGCCGCAAGGAGATGCCCGATCTCGCCAGGCTGCAGAAGGAGCTGGGCTCGGACCAGTTCGAGGTGGTGGCGATCAGCGTGGACCGCAAGGGCGCTGAAGCCTCGGCGGCGTTTCTCAAGGAAACCGGAGCCGACAATCTCAACCTCTATGTCGAGCCAAGCACGCGGATCGTCACAGACTTTCAGTCGCCAGGCCTTCCCGCCACCATCCTGATCGACCGGCAGGGTCGCGAGCTCGGCAGGCTTCTGGGACCAGCCGACTGGTCGAGCCCCGAGGCTATCGCGCTGATCAAGGCAGCGTTGGCGGAGCCCGGCTGATCAGCGGGTCGGAACCGGCTTCTCGCCGCGATAATCATAGAAGCCGCGGCTGGTCTTGCGGCCGAGCCAGCCAGCCTCGACATATTTCACGAGCAGCGGACAGGGCCGGTACTTCGAGTCCGCCAGCCCGTCATGCAACACTTGCATCACCGAGAGACAGGTGTCGAGGCCGATGAAGTCCGCAAGTTCCAGTGGCCCCATCGGGTGACGGGCGCCCAGTTTCATGGCGGTGTCGATCGCCTCCACGCCGCCTACGCCTTCGTAAAGCGTATAGATTGCCTCGTTGATCATCGGCAGCAGAATCCGGTTGACGATGAAGGCCGGGAAATCTTCCGAGACGGCGATTGTCTTCTTGAGCGAGGTAGCAAACTCCTTGGCCACCGCGAAG
>DAISVW010000002.1:0-25485 GCA_036826695.1 Aestuariivirga sp. | reverse complement strand
GGGCCTGCGGCCATCAGCGGGTCTTCGGCGCGCGCCAGATATTTGTAACAGACCTGGCGGCGGCCTTCGTCCTCAAGCCGGATCTGCCACATGAAATTGCCGGCGAAGCGGGCAACACGGCCGCCGCGCCGGGCAAACTCATCGACAGCGTCGCGCATCTCCCAGGACCAGTATTCGTCATGGCCCACCAGCGCCACCGCCGCATAGCCATCGAGCAGCTCCGGCCTGAAATGCAGGTCGGTCTGGCTGATGATGTCGAGGTGATAGCCCTCGGCCTCGGCCCACAGCGCGAAATGGCGCTCGAAGCTGGGCCAGCCGGTGGACATGTATTTCTTGGAATAGCCGTTGGCATAGGCCCATTCCATATGCGGGTAGCGGGGTGCCGAAAACATCGGCGGGTCTTCCGCCAGCACGGCGCGCGGCGCATCGGGCGGCAGGCTCACGAAGCCCTTGGCCAGCGGCCTTGCGATGCTGAGGATGGGCGAGAACCCGTCCTTGTTGGGGCCGCAATAGCCCTGATAGTGGTTGGAACCGCCCCAGTCATTGTAGGCGGTCCAGGTGGCGGTGGCGGCGATCAGCAGCAGGCGGCCATGCTTGTTTGCGCTGCGTGGTGGCCGGACGATGAACAGATGTTCGTGTAGCGCCGCGCCAGTGCTGACCCGCAGGATGTAGACCCCCGACGGCCAGTTGCGGTCCACCGGAATGCTGAAGGAGACAGGCCAGCCGCAGCCTGTCACCGAACAATCCTCCGGCGTGTCGCGCCAGGCGCCCGGCAGGGCTGACTGCCGCCACACCGTTGCAGGCGACAGGCCGTCGCGCATGAGTTCAGCGTCATAGCTGCCGCCATTGGTGTTGACGCTCACCCGCACCGTGCTGCCCGGCGCGTAGGAGAGGTCGTCGGTGTAGCACCAGATGCGCGGCTCCGGCGGCGGGCCGGCGGGGGCACGCTCTGCATAATTTCCGAACACCGCCTCATGGAGCCAGGCTGCGCTGCGGTCGGTCATCAACGGAACTCCCTTGCGATGGCGCGGAACATGGCGAAGCTGAGCCGGTCCAGCGCTTCATCGGCGGGTATGGGCTGCGAAGATTGCTTCACCGCCACGAGGCCGGCTTCGAAATCGATATAGATCCACTGGCCATGAATGCCGATGGCGCAGAGCTCATTGCCGGAGGCTTCCGGCACATACCATTGCGATCGGTAGCGGCCTTCGGGAAACAGCCCCGTCATCTCGCCGCGCGACCAGGCTTTGGCATCACCCCGCTCGCGGATGTCGGCGATCCAGCTTTCGGGGATCACGCGATTGCCGCCACGCCGCAGCATTTCGCCAAAACGCCCCAGATCGTCGAGCGTGGTGCAAATGCCGCCCGCGCTGCGCGGCGCGCCATGGCGGTCAAGCGTGATCAGCGCGGTGGATTCAGCCCCCATGGGTTGCCAGAGATGGCGCGACAGCAGCGTGGCGAAGGGCGCGCCGCCCGCCCGCTCCACGACCCAGCCCAGCATATCGGAGTTGGGCGAGACATAGTGAAAGCGCCAGCCATGCGGATGCGCCGCCTTCGGCAGGCCGGCGATGAAACTGTGAAGCCCCTCGACAGCAATGCCATCGCCGGGTGGGTTCCAGCCCATGGCCACCCGGTAGCGCGCCACGTCGCCCAGCGGATCGAGATAGTCCTCGGTGAAACGGATACTCACGGTCATGTCCAGCAGGTTGCGCACCGTGCAATCTGAATAGGCGGAGCCTCGGGCTTCCGGCACATAATGGGTAACGGGGGCATCGGGATCGAGGTGGCCCTCATCCGCCAGAACACCGGCCAGCATGGCGGTGATCGATTTGCTGACCGAGAACACGATGTGGCGGTCATCCGGCGTCTGGTTGATGTAGCGCCGGGCCAGAACCTGGCCATGGCCCAGCACCAGAAAGCCATCGGTGTGGGTGAGGCCCAATGCCTCGTCCACCGTCAGGCGGCGGCCTTCCGAGGAAAAGCTGACGCGGGCGAGATCGAGGCTTTCGCCATCGGGCAGCGGCGCGGGCGATGCCGATGCCGCAACCGCCGCCACCGGCAGCAGCCGTTCGACATGGGTGAAGCCCCAGATGCTGTGCGGGTGTTCCCGCCAGTTGGCCAGCGTGACGCTCACAGCATCAACCGCCGCTCCACGGTGGGGAAGGCGCGGCCCATGTCCTTCGTGGGGTGCGCGGGCCGCGGCGGCAGGGCGATCTTCTGTGGCCGCCCGGTCTTCGCGGCGTCCTCGATCGCCCGCATCACCACGACGTCGGCGAGGCCGTCGCCGCCGTCGGGCTCGGGCCTGATGCCCTTGAGGATGCAGTCCGAGAAATAGGCCGCCTGGCCGCTGAACTGGTCATGTTGCGGGAAGCTGCGATCCACCGTCTCGCCGCCGCGGCTGAGTGTCAGTTTGATCGCCCGGTCGAAACGGTAGCCGGGCGACACCTCGATCTGGCCTTTGGTGCCGATCACCCGGTACTGGTCGAGATCGTCACCGCCAAAGCTCACCAGAAACTGCGCCAGCCGGCCGCCCGGAAACTGCAGCGTCGCGGCCACCATTTCCTCGACCTCCGTGAAGCGCGGGTCTCCCTGAGCGCTGGCGATGGTGGCGATGGCTTCGGTCGGCTCGGACCCGAACAGGTGGCGCACGGCATTGACGCAATAGACGCCGATGTCCTGCAAGGGTCCGCCCCAATGCGCCGCCTTGAGGCGGTGGTTACCGGCGCCCACCGGAAACGAGAATACCGAGCTGAACAGGCGGGGCTCGCCGATCTCGCCGCGGCGGATGATGTCGATCGCTTCCAGCGTGCCCGGCTCGGTGTGGAGCCGGTAGGCGGTCATCAGCCACACGCCGGCCTCATCGGCGGCGCGGATCATCGCCTCGCATTCGGCGGCGTCGACGGCCAGTGGCTTCTCGACCAGCGCGTGGATGCCGGCTCTGGCGGCGCGGATCGTATAGTCGGCGTGCATGGAATTGGGCAGCGCGATATAGACGGCGTCAATCAGGCCGCTCTTCAGCAACTCGTCATAGCGCTCATAGGAATAGATATGCCTGATGTGATAGAACCGGGCGAGTTTCCCGGCATTCTCGGGATTGCCGGAGACGATCGCGGTCATCTCCGAATTGCCGGTCTGGGCGATTGCCGGCATGAAGGCGATCTGCGAGATCCAGCCAGTGCCGACCACCGCGTAACGCACTTTCTTCATGAAGGTTTCCTTCCCTTGTCCGCCGCCACATTAGACCAACAGGGTTGCGGGTGCCACCGCGCATGTGGATCAGGGCTCATCATGCAAGGGCGTGATCCGGATGTCGTCCTGGTTGCTGCCTAAGGAGGCCCCTGGGTCAAGACAGGAGATACATGAACAACTGCTCTGCAAACAAACGGATCCGCCGGAAACCGCCGCGTCAAGCCTCAAGCGGCGTTACACGCCGCCCGCCGACACGCTGCCGAAACGCTGGCGGATACGGCGCATCAGCTGGTCCCGCACCTCACGGTAGCTGTCGAGGATCTGTTCGCGGCTCCCGGCGGTGATCGACGGGTCCATGGTCGGCCAGTATTCGGCCTCGATCGCCATGGTCCGGGTCATTTCCAGCGCCCGGTGATGGGCCTCGGGTGAAAGTGAGATGACGAGGTCGAAGCTCGAATCCTCGAGGTCCTCGAAGCCCTGTGGCCGGTGCTTCCCCAGATCGATGCCGATCTCGTCCAAGACCGCCGCCACGAAAGGGTCTGGCGTTCCGGGCCTGACGCCGCAGGAGGCCACATAGCAGCGCTGGCCGTAGAAGCGCTTCATGATGGCGGCCGCCATCACCGAACGGATGACATTCTGCGTACAGGCGAAGAGGACGGCGCTCGGAAGCTCTCCCGGCATTGATCCCGCGCTAGCCCCGCCAGTGCAGGACGCAGACGAGCGTGAACAGGCGGCGCGCGGTATCGAAATCGACCTCGACCTTGCCGTTGAGGCGCTCGCGGAGAAGATCGCTGCCCTCATTGTGCAGGCCGCGGCGCGCCATGTCGATGGTTTCGATCTGGCTCGGCGTGGCGGTGCGGATCGCCTCGTAGTAGCTTTCGCAGATCATGAAATAGTCCTTCACGATGCGCCGGAACGGCGACATCGAAAGTCCGATCACGGTGAGCCGTTCGGCCGCCTCGTTCAGCACGTCGAAGATCAGGCGGCCATCGGCGGTCGACAGCTTGAGGCGGTAAGGCCCGGCTGGCTGGGAAAGAAGGGTGAAGCTGTTGTCCTCGACGAGATCATAGATCGCCACGCGGCGTTCGTGCTCGGCCTCTGGCGAGGGGCCGGGGCCGATGCTCTGATCAAGCTCGACCGCGCTGAGGCGGTTGATGGGCTTCTCTGTCATGGTCCGAGCTTAGCCGCAGCCGGGGCTGGCAGGCTAGACCGGGTCTTCGCCGTCCGTGGGATGCTGCGGCATGCTCTTGGCGCCCCAGGCGGGGCCCAGGTCCGCCAACTGGCATTCGAGGCATTCGACGATGAGGCGCACCGTCACGCCGCCGGAAAAGCTCAGCAACACTTCGCCGCCGGGGGCGTCGATTTCGGCGAAGGTGACGGAGAGCAGCGACAGAACTTCGTCCTTCTCCAGCCCGCTCATGTTGAGCGTCTTCACTGACAGCACACGGTCAAAGTGAAGGCCGGTGCGGCGGCGCTCAGGGTTCTGTGCCGCGTCCCAGGCAAAGCGGTTGGCGAGCAGCACGAACTGCTTGCGCCTTGGATTGTAGGTCATGTCGCCCGCCAGCAGCACGGCATCCTGCATCTGCGCCGAAATGACGGCCAGGTCTTCGATGTCGAGCGCCGAGAGCCGCAGCATGGAGCGTCAGCCGGAGATGCGCGTCACGTCGGCGCCGCAGGCCGAGAGCTTTTCCTCCAGCGTCTCGAAGCCGCGGTCGAGATGATAGACCCGGTTGATCGTGGTCTCGCCCGCCGCCGCCAGCCCGGCGATCACCAGCGAGACGGAAGCCCTGAGGTCGGTGGCCATCACCTGGGCGCCGGTAAGCTTGCGAACGCCGCGCACTTCCGCCGTATCGCCGTGAAGGTGGATGTCGGCGCCGAGCCTGGCCAGCTCCTGCACATGCATGAAGCGGTTCTCGAAGATCGTCTCGCGGATCGTGCTGGTGCCTGTGGCCATGGTCATCAGCGCCATGAGCTGCGCCTGGCAATCGGTGGGAAAGCCGGGGAACGGCGCGGTATCGACCGTGACGGGCCGCAGCGCCGCGCCGTTGCGGTAAACGCGGACCCCCTCGTTCAGCACCTGGACGTCGATCCCGGCTTCGCGCATCACATCGATGATCGCGCCCAGATGCCCGGCGTTCGCGTCTTTCAGCAGCACGTCGCCGCCCGCCATGCCGGCGCACATGGCATAGGTGCCGGTTTCGATCCGGTCGGGGATCACGCTGTGGGCGGCGCCGTGGAGGCTGGTGACGCCGCGGATACGAAGCTCGCTGCTGTGAATGCCCTCGATCCGCGCGCCCATCTTGACCAGGCACTGGGCCACATCGCCGATTTCGGGCTCGGCGGCGGCATTCTCGATCACCGTGTCGCCCTCGGCCAGCACCGCCGCCATCAGCGCCGCGTGGGTGGCGCCCACCGACACCTTTTCGAAGCGGATATGCGCGCCCCTGAGGCCGCGGCGCGCCCTGGCCGCCACATAGCCGCCATCGATGACGATTTCAGCGCCGAGCTTCTCCATGGCCATCAGATGCATGTCGACCGGCCTGGTGCCGATGGCGCAGCCGCCGGGAAGCGACACCCGCGCCTCGCCGCAACGCGCCAGCAGCGGACCCAGCACCCAGAAGCTGGCGCGCATCTTGGACACCAATTCGTAAGGCGCTGTGGTATCGGCGATATGGCTGGCGGTGAGGTGCATGACATCGCCGGCAGCACCATTCTGGCCGGGCCGCTTGCCGGCCACCATGATGTCGATGCCGTGGTTCTGCAGGATGCGCTGCAGAAGCCGCACATCGGCGAGGCGGGGCACGTTCGACAGCGTGAGGGTTTCCGGGGTCAGCAGCGAAACGATCATCAGCGGCAGCGCGGCATTCTTGGCGCCCGAGATCGGAATGGTTCCGGTCAGGCGGTTGCCGCCGCGGATGCGGATACGATCCATGCTGTCAAACCCCCTGTTGGCCCGGCGACAGACCGCGAATCGGCCTGGTCGTCGTGCCCGTGTTGACGAGAAACGGCGCTAATAAGCACAGATGGTTCAATTGCGGCAATGGCCTTCCTCACGGGGCGGCTCCGGCGGCTCCTGTCCCGCTTCGCGGGTTCTCGCCTGCTCCTTGCGCCGGGCGATATTGGCCGTGAGTGCCCGGGCGAGCCTGGCCTTGCGGGGGTCGGAGACTGAGGCTTTTTCCGTCATGCGGGGTTTTTCGGGCAAGCGGGGCCTCTCCGTCAAGGGATCAGGGTTGCGCAGGGCCGCCGCCTGTGGCATGTGTCCGCCCGCTTCAAAGCCGGCGCGCTGCCGTAGCTCAGTGGTAGAGCACTCCCTTGGTAAGGGAGAGGTCGTGGGTTCGATTCCCCCTGGCAGCACCATCCTCTTGAAATCATGAGCTCCCATTGCTGATGGGCTACTGCGCGGACCGGCGCGGCGAAACCGTGGCTCAAGGCTGATCTGCGGGGTCAGGAAACGACCGCGATCCAGACGCGGATGACGATCAGAACGATACTGATCAGGTAGACCACGAACAGGGCCCGCGCCGTGAGCAGGGCGGCTGTGAACATCTTGTTCTTTCGCATCACCTGGACGGCAAAGATCTTCAGCATGGTCAGGAAGGTGACGGTGAACGCCATGAGCTGGAATGAATCGGCGAGGCTGAACTCGGTGGTCGGCGGCAGCCCGCTTTGCAGGATGTATCCGGAGCCGATGGTGGAAAACAGGGCGCCGGTTCCCACGGCCAGCTGTGCGCCCATGTCGATGGCGTCGCTGAAGGGCCTGAAGACGCTGCTGGTGAGCACGATGCCGGAGAGCGCCATGGCCAGACCGAAGCCGATGAAGGTGGACAGCAGCAGCCGCCAGCCGTGGCGCTTTATGTCGATCTTCACCGTCAGGCGGGGATAGATGCTCGGGCCAACGGAGCTCATCGAAGGGTCGCCATAGGCCGTTTCGTAGATCTCGTTTGCAGCCGTGATCCTGATGCCTTCGATCCGCCAGCCCGCCAGCTTCAGGTCGCGCCGCAGCTTCGTTCCCTCGACGTCTGCGTCGAACTGCAGCCGGCGGGCATCGAACTCGGCGCTCTCGAGCACGATCTCAATAGTCTGACGGCCGAAGGGATAGTCGGCAACGGTCCAGTTTTCGTCGAGCACCGCGGCATACTTCAGCTGGTCCCAGTAGCCCTTGCCGGGCACCTCCACGCGGTAGCTGTTCAGCACTTCGGACGAGCGGGCATTGACGACTTCGAGATCGGACTTCGGGTTGAAGGAGGCATCCTGGTGCGTGAACCACACCCAGAACTGCGCTTCGACATCACGCCGCGCAAAATCCACATCGAACAGATTGGTGATGAAAAACCCGACTTTGACTCTCTGCGGAGGCGGCTCGGCTGCAGCCGGGCGCGGCGCTCCCACGGCGAGCGCGAGCGCCAGAAAGAGGCCAAGAAAGCGGATGAAGCGCATGGACGGGTCTGCCGCGTGATCGGTTCCCGCTGTATGGCAGCCATGGGGCATACCGTCAATTCACCCGCCTTCTGCGCAGCTCCCGGCGTCCGTCTTTCGTTGCAAGCATCATGTGGCGCCACCTCTGTCTTGCTCCGAAATGTTGCGAGGTATATCGTCCGGCCGTCTCGTGAACAGGGGTCCCCGGGGGAGATATGTCGGAAAGAGTCTTCCTGCTTGTTGTCGGTGCCATTGGGATCATTTTCGCACTTGCGTTCTCGGTCACCGTCGCCCCTTTGCTCATGCGCAACCTGGATCTTCCGGGTGCAATTGCGGCCGGCTTCGTCAATCCCTATTCGACGGGCTTTGCCCTGGACGCATTGAGCAGCTGGCTGGTGTTGACGGTGTGGATTGTCTACGAGGCAGAGGCGTTGAAGCTGAAATACGGCTGGGTTGCCGTGTTGCTTGGCCTTATTCCGGGAACGGTGACAGGTTTCGCCTTCTACCTCGTTCTGAGAACCATCCAGATCAGACGTCAGGCAGGTTGAAGGCATGAGTTGAGTGGTGGCTGGCCAACCCGCATTCGCCCGTTGGCCCGATCACCTGATGTAAACGGCAGGCATGAATTGCGAGAGGAAAGGATACGATGTTCATGACAAGGAATTCACTGCGGCTGAGTCTATGCGCCGTGGCGCTGATGGGGCTGTTCACGTTCACCAGCGCTCCGGCCCGGGCTGAGTTCAGGCCGCAGGTTGAATATGCGCAGGTGGGTGACGTGAAGCTTGCTTATTACACAAGAGGTGAGGGCAAGCCGCTTCTGATGATCAACGGCTTTATCTCGACCATGAGCCTGTGGGATCCATTGCTGATCGAGGAATTGGCGAAGACCCGTAAACTGATCCTTTTCGACAACCGGGGTGTCGGGATGTCGACGGACACGGTGGAGAACAACACCACCATTCCGCAGATGGCGGACGATACCGCTGGCCTGATCCAGGCCCTGGGCCTTGAGAAGCCTGACATTCTCGGTTGGTCAATGGGAGCGCGGATCGCCCAGCAATTGCTGATCCGCCATCCCGATCTGGTCGGCAAGGCGGTTCTTGCTGCACCGAACCCCGGGGGCAGCCGTAATGTGCCCGCTGACAAGGATGTCGAGGACAAGCTCAACGATCCCAATATTCCCGACGATCAAAAACTCGCTCTTCTCGTTCCGCCTGGCCCTGATGGTCTGCGGGCCGCCAAGGAGATCTTTGGTCGTAT
The DNA here is from genome assembly GCA_036826695.1 of Aestuariivirga sp. GTDB lineage: Bacteria > Pseudomonadota > Alphaproteobacteria > Rhizobiales > Aestuariivirgaceae > Aestuariivirga. The sequence continues at coordinate 16,620 of DAISVW010000002.1, read as the reverse complement.
CCAGGATGCGGCAAAGCAAGGAACTGCGCCGAACGATTTCGACGTGTCGAAGCAGACGACCGAGAGGCAGGACCGGGCCCGGACGACCCTGTGGAGCGCGGATGAGAGCAACTACAACGGTCTGAAGAACATCAAGAACCCGGTTCTCGTCACGGATGGCCGCTATGATGTGATCGACAAGCCGATCAACTCTGTGATCATTGCGGGTCAGGTGCCGTTTGCCTGGCTGGCGTTTTTCGATGGCGGGCATGCGTTCCTGTTCGAGGACTACAAGAGGTTTGCGGCAACGGTTAACGTCTTCTTGGACTGAAAGGCGTGGATGCCGCCAGATCGCCATACCGCGATCAGTGTCTGGCATGCATGGAGGATGAAGATGACGCTTTCGCCCGCCAGGAATCTAACCTCGCCAAGATCACGCGCTCGTTGAGCCCATCCAGGCTCAGGCCAAGAATGCCGCGGGCAAGACCGCCACGGGCAACGGAAAAGGCCGCAATCGGAGGTCGGCCGAGGATGCCGCCAGGATGCGTGCCGCCATCCTTGCTGCGTTGGCCAGGGGTACCAGCGCGGCCAGGCTCGCTGCGAAGCATGAGGTTATCATAGCCTGCATCCAAAGATTAACGGATGACCTGCTCGGGGGCCTGAACTAGGCTGCATCCATGCTTGAAAGTCTCATCATGGCCCTGGACTGGTTTGGTATATGCGTTTTCGCTGTGTCGGGGGCGCTGGTAGCTTCGCGCAAGCAGATGGATATCGTCGGTTTTGCGATGTTAGGCACCGTCACCGGCATTGGTGGCGGTACAATCCGCGATGTCCTGCTGGGAGTTCAGCCGATATTCTGGATGGCGCAGCCTAACTATCTGCTGGCCTGCGTCGCCGTAGCATGCGCGACGTTCTTTTTCGCGCATGTACCCCAGCATCGATATCGTTATCTGCTCTGGTTCGATGCCGTTGGCCTTGCGCTGTTCGCTGTTACTGGGGCCGGCGGTGCGCTGGCTCACGGTGCCAGTCCGAGCATTGCAGTGGCCATGGGTGTAGCAACCGCGACCTTCGGCGGCATCATTCGCGACATATTGGGTGGCGAAAGCCCGATCATCCTCAGCCAGGAAATCTACATTACAGCTGCCTTGGTGGGTGCCACGGTCTATGTCGCACTCGTCGGGATGGGGGTTTCTCAGGATCTCGCTCTCGTGACGGGCTTTGTCGCTGGGTTTGGGCTGCGGTCAGCCGCACTCTATTGGGGGCTCACCTTGCCCCGGTACAAGCCCAAGGCCGGGCGTGGAGATGACCAGTAGAGCACTCCCTTTCCGCAATTCGAGGGCTTCACTCAAGTCCTTGATGGAAATAGGAAAGCAGATCTTTGAAAACTGTATATTCCGATAAACTGCGCACGTATTTATAAGCCATTGAACTATGATAATGTTATGACATAATCCAGTTGATTTGTAAGGGAGAGGTTGGAAGTTCAATGTTCCGTGGCAGCACCAGCTCTCAATGACAAGGTGGACCGGTGCCGGAGCGTGGATTCGCGTCGACGTACCGGACAGAGCCAGTTGTGTTGCGATTCGCGGTCATCGAGGTCAACCAGGAAACCGTTGGCATCCGGTCGATGATCATTCATCTCGCCCCGCTGAGGGTGTGCCGCATGACAAAGCCTCGTTCCGGGAGATCTGATCGTGCCGCAACGTCCTCCCGCAGCCAAGATCGCGCCTCAACGATGCCCCCGGGGAGTGTTGCATTGCCAACTTATGTGATGTTGCTGTTTGACTTGATGAGTGATTGCTGCAACGCTGCAACCAGACCTGCGTGAGCGCCAGACCGGAGCCTTGACGATCACGCGTGATAGAATTCCAGTGATAGGCTCCAGGACAAGGGGATCTGACATGCAATTCCTCGCAGCTCTGCTCGCAGCAAATGCGGTGCTTCATGCGCTTGTAATCATCAGGTACGGCCTCGCTGACAAGGCCAACGTGCCATTTCTTGTCTTCACATTCGTCAATGCGGTCCTGGCAATAGCCGTATTCCTCCAACTGCCATACGCAGTTTGGGCGACATTGCTGCTGTCCGTGTTCGGACTCATTGGCCTCACCGTGACCTTCAATAAACCGCAGCGCGAGAAGACGATCGACTACGTGATCTGGATCGCGGATCTCCTTGTTGTGATCGGAGCGGCTTACCTGTTGTTCTTCAGATAGCGGCAGTTCACGACCAGTGTGCCGCCAAAGCCCTTGTCTTCCACGCCAGAGTGCTTTGACTTATGGCTGAGGCATCATTTCTGGTTCAGCGTCGCCCCGGCGTAAGCCGGGGCCCAGCTTTTCTACAGATCTGGAAGCTGGATGCCAGCTTGCGCTGGCATGACGCTTGCCAGTGGCATAATGATTGGGTCGAAGCGCAAGATACGCCAGGGCCCCATCTGGCTGCCGGAATTGCAGTTCATGCCCGGCTGAGGCTTACTCCCTCTGGAAGGACTTCAGCGTTTCGATGACGCCGGTCTCGACAGGCGTGGCGTCGGCCCAGAAGCGTCCTGCGAATTTGCTTGAGTCCACCTCATAGGGCCGGTCCCACTGGAAGCGCATTTCGGCCATTTCCCGCAGGGCTGGCACGAAAAGTCCCAGCACCGGCAGGAGACCTGCCGGAATTGCGCTGATCTTCAGAGTCCGGCCAAGAGCCCTGGCGCCCATGGCGAGAATCGCGCGCGGTGTTTGGGCCGGGGCGCAGGGCACATGCCAGGCCTGTCCGAAAGCATCGTCCGGGGCATCGATCAGCGATACCAAGGCGCGGGCGATGTCCGGCACATAGGCGAAGGCATGTGGCTGGTCGGGATCGACGATCAGCATCGCCCGCTTGCCCCTGGCAAGATTGCCGAGCGCCAGTTCGCCGAGCTGCGACTGACGGACGCCGGGTCCATAGAAATCCGGAGCGCGCAGCGCCACTGCCTTCACCCGCCCCTCGTCGTGGGCCGCCATCCACTGCCGGGTGATGGCGGCGCGCACGGCGGGCTTGGCGCCGTGATCCTGAAGCGGCATGTCTTCCCGCAGAGGCGCGGTTTGCGGGCCGTACATGTAGAGATTGTCGGCGAAGATCAGCCGCGCGCGGGCGGCTTCCGCCGCTTTCAGCACATTGGCCATGGCGACGGGCCAGCTCGCCCGCCACGCCTTGGCCTCATAGGGAAAGCCGACCGCCAGCACGATCTGCGTTGTGCCTTCCGCAGCCTTCCGTAGCGATGCGGCATCCAGCACGTCGCAGGGCATGAAGGCGGTGCCGGGTGGCAGGTGCGGCGGGGCCTGCCTCTGGGCCACGCGGACATTCCGGTCCTGGAGCAGCGCTACCGTCGCCGCCCCTACCGGCCCATAGCCGATCACCAAGATGCACTCTGCCATGGCGGCTCATCCCTCTGAGACGGTTAATGTATCTTCAGGGGTTGTATATTGCAAGGATGCCAGATCTCATGTCATGGTACTTGATCAAGAACGACCGCGAGACGCGAACGCTCTGAAAATGATGGATCTTTGAGGCTGCTGGCCGCGCGGCGGCCTACAGAACGTTGCGGAAAACGGAGCGCTGCTCATATTGGGCCAGAAGCGCCTGGCAGAGCTGATGACCTTCCGCGGTCGGGCGGCCGTCGCGGTCGAGCCAGCCTCTGAGCTGCGCCGCCGCCCGGGCTTCGCTGCCAAAGCCCTGACCCGAAAGGTAGTTCTCAAAACCCAGAATTGTCTGTGCGACCAGCGGTTCTGACATAGCGCGCTCCCTGCTAACGGAGGTTGAACGCGGCAGCTCACGCTCCGGATCACCGATCGTCGCCGCTATCTCCGGACTCTGGCCTTGAGGAAGGCGTCAAGGGCCTCGCTGAGGCTCTGGTCGCCATAGAGCCTGTGCCTGCTGCCGCGCAACATGTCCGCGACGGCGCGGCGTTCCTCGGGGCGCTGGCCCAAGCGCACGAGCTTCCCGACATAGTCGTCCACCGATGAGGCGATGAGATCCTCGGCGCCGGTCATCCGGAACATCGCGTAGCTGTGGCGGCCCCGCATGAATTCGCCAGGCAGGGTGACCAGCGGCACCCCGAACTCGATGTTGCGCAGCGTGGTATTGCCGCCGCTCCAGCCGACGCTGTCGATGCACAGGTCCATCCCGCGCATCAGCCGGTTGAAATCGCTGGATTTCATGCGCTCGAGAAACGCCACGTGCCGGGTGGCATCGAGCCCGTCGGCAGCAAACGCCCGCTCGAGCCGCGCCTTCATGACGTCGGTCATGTGGGCGGGCTCGCCTTCAAGAAACACGAACAGCGCATCCGGAACCTCGCGGGCGATGCGTGGCAGAATCACGTCGTAGACCGGGAGGTATTTGAAAAGCGATTGCAGGCAGCCGTAAAGAACCCGGCCCTCCGGCAGCCCGAAACGGGAGGCCTCCGGGAGGCCCAGCGCGTCCTCATCGAGGTAGAGCGCCAGGTTCGGGAGCCGCACCAGTTCTTCGGTGTAGTGGTCCTGACCGTCCGGTGGCTCCATCAGGTCGCTCGACAGGTAATGGTCCATCTCCGGAGAACCGGTGGTGACCGGATGGCCCCAGGCCGTGAACTGGCGCGGCGCGATCCGGTGGAGCGAAAGATAGCGGCTCACCGGCGTCATGCCGACATCGGTCAGCATCAGGAAGTCGAGGGCGTCGTCACGCATCTGTGCAACGAGCTTCTGCGGCTCGCTGCGCGACCATGTCATGTTCCGGTGGGTGCCGAGGGCTGCGAATTTCGCCCCGAGCTCGTCCTTTTCGTCAGCGAAGTCATACGTGAAGAATTCATACTCGCCACGCGGCAGATGCGCGAACCAATTATAGGCCCAGTTGGCTCCATTGTGACTGTTGAGCCGCTGCGACGCGATGCCGACGCGGATCGGCCCCGCCCGCTGCCCGGACGGCGACCAGGACGCGATGCCCAGAAGCCATGAGATGACGAGCGACAGCTTGCGCATCGTCTCCCGGTCATTGCGCTGGTGATAGGCAAGATAGAAACCGGTCAGACTCATGATCGCGGCCTCGGCGACCTTCCGCTGCTCGGCGCCGGGCACAGCGCCGTCTTCCCGGAGCAGCATGAGCTCGTCCAGCGTCGCCTCCACCCCGGCCCGGGTAGTGTCGAGTTCTTCCTGCGAGTGATAGATCGCGGGGATCTTGTCCACCGACAACAGCCTGGCGCAGCAGCGGGCGGCGGCCTGCGCGGCAGCGCCGTTGCCGGCGATAATCGACAGGGCCGTTTCAAAGTCGGCAAGCGCCGGTGCGATCTCGCCGCGGTTGCTGGCCAGCCTGGCGCGCGCCTCGTAATAGGCGGCTTTCCCGGGGGCCAGCGCGATCGCCATGTCGTGGGCGGCGGCGGCCTCGGAATAGCGCTTCAACTCCTCCAGCACGCCGGCCCGGCCGGAATGGGCTTCGGCGCAGTCCGGATCGAGGGCCAGGACATCGTCGTAGACGGACAGCGCCTCTTCCTCCCTCCCGAGCTTGGCGACGGCGGCGGCCTTGCGCAGCCGCGGGGCGATCGCCTGCGGATCGAGTTCGCAGGCCTTCTTGTAGCTGGTCGCCGCGGCGGCCCAGTCCTTCCTGGCTTCGAAGACCCGGCCGATCTGCTCATAGGCCGCGGCCTTTTCCGGCGAAAGTGCGATCGCCTTGTCACAAAGGGCAATGGCCTCGTCATGACGCGCCGCCGCGCTGAGCAGACGGGCCTTGCCCAGCAGGGCATCGATGTTGCCGGGTTCTGCCGCCAGTGCGCGACCGTAATCCTCCAGTGCTTCCGGTTCCCGGTCCTCGCGCTCGAGGATCTCGGCGCGGGTCACATAAGCCTCGGCGTGGCGCGGATCGATGGCAAGCGCCCTGGCGAGCCGGTCGAGCGCCTCGGCGGTCTGGTTCATGCCATAGAGGCTCACCGCAAGGCTGCGCAGGGCGGCAGCGTTGCGCGGCGAAGCGGCAAGGAGTTTCTCGACAATCTCCCGGGCCTCTTCATGGCGCCCGGCATTCTGCAGGAGCGCGGCCGCATTGATGTAAGCCTCGGCATAGCCCGGCTTCAGTGACCGGGCCTTGCCGTAGCTGGCCAGCGCTTCTTCCGCCTCGCCGAGAAGCCCAAGGCTGTTGGCGAGGTTGTTGTGAGCCTCCGCGAAATCCGGTTTGAGAAGCAGAGCGGCCCGGTAGCTCTCTACCGACTCGGCGACCCGCCCCAGGTTCTTCTGGACAATGCCCTTGTTGACCAGAACCTCGGCCGACCTCGGCGTCAGCCCGAGCGCCGCCTCGAAACTGGCGAGGGCCTCCTCGTTCCGTCCGAGCTTCATCAGCACAAGGCCGAGATCCTTGTGCGACTCGAAACGCCGGGGATTGATCTTGGTTGCGGCCGCGAAACCGGCCGCTGCAAGATCGAGCTGGCCGGCCTGATAGAGCGCCACCGCGCGAAGATAGGCCGCGTCATGGCTCCGCTGATCAAGCCGCAGAACCTTGTCATAGGCGCGGACCGCGCCGCCGAGATCGCCGCGCGCGTGGAGAGACTGGGCCTCCCGCAGAAGACCTGCAACGCTTGCCATTCCGCCCTGCTACCGCATCGAAGCCGCCGCAGGCAAGCCGGAGGCGAAGGCTTGACTCGTTATTTTCATCTGGATATAACGAAACGGAAATCACATGCTGAGGCTCGAATATGTTTCCTGCCCGCCGGACGCTGCTGTTCTGTCTCTAGCAGGCGTTGCTGACGCCCGCCGCGCCCGCTGCCGAACGGGTCACCGTCTTCGCGGCCGCCAGCCCGAAAAATGCGCTCGATGACGCCAGCGCCGCCTGGTCTTCCGCTACCGGCAAGCAGGCGGCGCTTTCCTATGCGGCCAGTTCGGCTCTGGCCAGGCAGATCGAAGCCGGCGCCCCGGCCGACATCTTCATTCCTGCCGATACCGACTGGATGGATTATCTCCGCCAGCGAAACCTCATCGCGCCCGCCAGTGAAGTCAGACTCCTCGGCAACCGGCTGGTGCTGATCGTGCCCGCCAGTAACCCCGCGACACTGACGATCGCGCCGGGCTTCGATCTCGCCGGGCTCCTGGCTGGCGGCAAGCTCGCCATGGGCGATGTCAGGGCGGTGCCCGCCGGCAAGTACGGCAAGGCGGCGCTGGAGAGCCTTGGCGTGTGGGACCAGGCGGCAGGCCGTGTGGCGCAGGCCGAGAACGTGCGTGCCGCGCTGAAACTGGTGGCCACCGGCGAGGCGGCTGCCGGTATCGTCTACCAGACCGACGCCCTGGCGGAACCACAGGTGAAGACCGTCGGGGCCTTTCCGGCGTCGAGCCATCCCGAAATCGTCTATCCCGCGGCGCTGACCGCCGCATCAACGAATCCCGACGCCGCAGCGTTTCTGGCCTTTCTGCAATCCCCCGCCGCGCGGGAGATTTTCACGAAACACGGTTTTCCGGTTCTCGCCGGGCAAAACTGATCTTGACTTTAATCCTATTATCTGCTATTAATCCGATACGCCCCATGGAGGCGGCTGATTGACATTGTGAATTCCTCCCGGCGAGGCCGGATGGCAGGCGCAGCACGCGCTATCGCGTTTCCTTGCCAGGCTCCCAGCGCCGGGCGGCGGCCTCGTCGCTGTCTCTGGCGGCCACCCAGCTGGCGCCGGCCGCGCTCTCCTCGAGCTTCCAGAACGGCGCCCTGGTCTTGAGCCAGTCGATCAGGAAGTGGCAGGCCTCGAAGGCTGCCTCGCGGTGCGCCGATGCGGTGATCACCAGCACGATGTCCTCGCCGGGTTCGAGCCTGCCGTAGCGGTGGATGATCAGCGAGGCGTCGATCGGCCAGCGCCGCAGTGCCTCCTGCTCGATTTCGGCCAGCGCCCTTTCGGTCATGCCGGGATAATGCTCGAGCGTCATCGCGGTTATGCCGCTGCCGCCGGAAAACTCCCGCACGCTGCCGAGAAACATCACCGTTCCGCCGATGTCGACGCGCCCCCTGGTGAGCGCGGCCAGTTCGCGGCCGGGGTCGAAGGCTTGCTGCTGAACGCGGATCATGAGCGCATCATGCCTTCCTTCCGCCCCGGCTTCAATCGCCCGGCGCCGGACTGAGCTGCCTGAGGCGCGCCAAACCGGCAGCCGGATCCTTCAGGATGTCCTGCACATCGGGGTAGATGCGCGGCCTGTCCCACAAGCCCCGGATGACCAGAGCCACTGGCAGCACCGGCTCCTGGCCCCTGAACGCGACGATTGAGACATCGAGCGCACGGCGCAGCAGGTCGACGGCCCCGGTGGCCGAGACATCCATCTCCGGCGTCACCATGTTCGCGGTCTTGATGTCCGCCTCGCCGTCGGCAATCGCCAGCTCACCGGAGAGGATGGTGAACACTGTGGCAGCGGTGGCGGGTGGCCAGCCGTCCAGGACCCGCTCGCGTGCCCCGGCCAGCAGCCCGCCCAGATCGCCATTCGCGATGGCCCCACGCACGACGGCGAACTGCACGCTGCCCCCGAGCGTGCCGATCATCTCTTCCTGGGTCTGGCCTTCGGCGCCGAGATCGGCGGAAAATCTCACCGTTCCCGTCACGCCGCGGATGCCGGCAAGGCCTGCAAGCAATGGCTGGGCGCTGACGTTCTCCGCCTTGAGGCTCAATGAAAGACGTGGCGGCAGACTGACGGTTGCGGCATCGAAGGCAAACTGCAGGGTGCCACCGCCAGCCGGCTGAGCGACACCGGTCGTGCTGAGATTGCCATCCTTGAGGCTCAGCGCCAGCTGCGCGCCAGTTGCGTTGATTCCCCTGTAAGTGAGATCCCTGGCCATCAGGGCGATTTCGGCATCGAGGCCGCTGAGCATATCGAAGGCAATGGGCTGACGGCCCCATTCGCCCGGCGCCGCGCCGGAAGCCGGAACCAGGGCATCGAGCGGCAAGACTTCGGACGTCAGGCTGGCCTGCAGTCTAGGGCGTTCGCCGCGCAGATCCGCTGTCATGTCGCCCGCCGCGCGGAACTGGCCAAGGGTCAGCACCGCCTTGCGCAGGGCATAGGCGCGACCGGCACTGTCAAGCGCGGCATCGACGGCGAAAGGAACCCTTCCCTCGAACTTCGCGGCGCCGGCAAGGCCCGCAAGCCGCAACAGATCGGCTGACACGTGGCCGCTGAGGCTCAGCGATCCCGCGAGGCTCAATGCCGATTCCGTTGCCAGCCGGCCGCTGAAACTGACCGCCCCGATATCGGAATCGAGCACGAGATCGAATGGCGAGCCTTCGGCATTGACTCGGGCAAGCGACTTCAGATCGCCATCTATCCGGACGAGCCGCGACTGGATCACCCCCGTGCCCTTGAAGGCGAGGCCGCCATCGGCGCGAAGATCGAGCAGACCGTTGACCGCGCCAATCGCCAGCGACTGGCCATTGCGGATGTCGAAATAGCGAACCGATGCGCGTGCCAGCGTGATCCTCGCCGGTCCGGTTGCGGCAGCACCCGCACCCTCCCAGCTGGCCTGCCCGCGTTCGTCGATCAACAGGGCGATCTCGGCGTCTTCCAGGGTGAAGGCCGCATAATCGAACTTGCGCGACATCAGTTGCCCGAAGCGCACCGGAATCACCAGGGCCTTGGCGGCTACAAAGCTGTCGCCTGAATCATCGCCGGCTGAAAGCTTCGGATTGTCGACGCGGATCGCCAGTGGTGAAAAATCGAGATGCGCGCGTCCAGCTTCGAAGTTGCGTCCCAGCTGCTGGCGCGCTGTCTCGCTGATCGCCGACGCCGCCCAATGCGGCACGACCATGGCATAGGCAAGCAACCCCGCCAGCAGCAGGGCCAGCGCGGCGCCGCCCGCAATCAACCATCGGTAACGCATCGGAAACTCCCATAATCCCGCCGCTTCTGGGCGGGACTTGCGGCCCTTCTGTGACAAGTCTAGACGCGAATCTCCGCCGTGTCTGGAGTGCCTCACATGACCGAACGACCGTTATGGACCCCCGGTGCCGCTCGCGTCGCCGGGTCGAACCTCAGCCGCTTCATGGCGCCTCTGGGCTTTCGGAATTTCGATGAGGTGCTGGCCTTCTCCGTAGACCGGCCAGAGGGCTTCTGGCCGGCACTGTGGGATTTCTGCGCGGTGAAGGCCGAAACCCGCGGCGAGCGGGTGCTGGTGGACGAAAACCGCATGCCTGGCGCGAAGTTCTTTCCCGATGCCCGGCTGAATTATGCCGAGAACCTGTTGCGGCGGGCGGACGACGGCGAGGCGCTGGTGTTCCGCGGCGAGGACAAGGTTTCCCGCCGCATGAGCTGGGCGGAACTGAACCAGGCAGTGGCGCGGCTCAACCGGGCGCGCAAGGCCGCGGGCATCAGGCCGGGCGACCGCATCTGCGCCATCGTGCCCAACATGCCCGAATCGGTCATCTGTTTTCTGGCCGCCGCGTCGCTGGGCGCCATCTGGTCCAGCTGCTCGCCGGATTTCGGTGAACGCGGCATCCTCGATCGTTTCGGCCAGATCGCGCCCAAAATACTGATTACCTGCGACGGCTACTACTATGCGGGAAAGACCATCCGCACCGGCGAGAAGACGGCGAGGGTGCTGGCGGAACTTCCCGGCGTCGAGCGCTGCCTGATCATCGACTATATCGGCGAGGCCGCAATCGTGGCGGCCGGGCTGCGGACTGGTGAGACGCTCGAGGGTTTCACGGCGGGGCATGACGCGTCAGCCATCACCTTCGCTCAGCTGCCCTTCGATCACCCCCTCTATATCCTCTATTCCTCGGGCACGACCGGCATTCCCAAATGCATCGTGCATGGAGCCGGTGGCATTCTGCTCAAGCATCTCTGCGAGCATGTGCTGAATACCGACACCAAGCCCGGCGACCGCCTGTTCTATTTCTCGACCTGCGGCTGGATGATGTGGAACTGGCTGGTTTCGGGGCTTGCCGCCGGCGCCACGCTCCTGCTCTATGACGGTTCGCCCTTCCATCCCTCCGAACGCGCGTTGTTCGACTATGCCGATGCCGAGGGCATGACCATCTTCGGAACCTCGGCCAAGTACATCGACGCGGTGAAGAAGAGTGGGCTCAGGCCGCGTGAGACCCACCGGCTCAGCGCCTTGCGCAGCATGCTCTCCACCGGTTCGCCGCTGAGTGCCGAGAGTTTCGACTTCGTCTATTCCGGCATCAAGGCCGACATGCAGCTGGCCTCGATCTCCGGCGGCACGGACATCTGCGGCTGTTTCGTCGGCGGCAATCCACTCTCTCCTGTGTGGCGCGGCGAAATCCAGGGTCCGATGCTCGGCATGGCCGTGGATGTCTATGACGAGGCCGGAAAACCGGTGCGCGGCGAAAAAGGCGAACTCGTCTGCGTGAAGCCATTTCCCTCAATGCCGGTCATGTTCTGGAACGATCCGGACGGCGCCAAATATCACAATGCCTATTTTGCCCGCTTTCCCAACATCTGGTGCCATGGCGATTTCGCCGAGATCACCGCGCATGGCGGCATGATCATACACGGCCGGTCAGATGCGACGCTCAATCCCGGCGGCGTCAGGATCGGCACGGCCGAGATCTATGCCCAGGTCGAGCGGGTGCCCGAGGTCATCGAAGCCATGGCCATCGGCCAGGACTGGGACCATGATGTGCGGGTGGTGCTGTTCGTCAGGCTGCGGCCCGGTATCGTGCTCGACGATGCTCTGACTGCGAAGATCAAGAAGCAGATCCGCGACGGCGCCTCGCCGCGCCATGTGCCGGCGAAGATCGTTGCGGTGGCCGATATTCCGCGCACCAAGTCCGGCAAGATCACCGAGCTCGCGGTGCGCGACGTGGTGCATGGCCGCGACGTCAAGAACAAGGAGGCGCTGGCGAACCCTGAAGCGCTTGAGCTTTACCGCGAGCTCGGCGAACTCAGGACGTGATGTGCGGTTCGCGCAGGCTGCGTGACAGCAGGATCACCGGCAAGAGACCCACGGCGACGATGGTGAGGGCGGGAAGGGCACTCTCCTCCAGCTGATCGAGCGAGGCGAGCAGGAACACGCTGGTGGCCAGCGTCTCGAAATCGAAGGGCCGCAGGATCAGCGTGGCGGGAAGTTCCTTCATGCAGTCGACGAACACCAGCAGCGCCGCCGACACGAGCGCCGGGCGCAAGAGCGGCAGGTGAACCTCGAAGAAGGCGCTGATCGGACCGCGGCCCAGCGTGCGGGCGGCGGCGGCGACATTCGGTGTTACCTTCTGAAGTCCGGTTTCGATGGCGCCGAACGACACTGCGAGAAAACGCACCACATAGGCGAAGATGATGGCGGCGATCGAGCCAGACAGCAGGAGGCCGGTCGAGATGCCGAAATACGCCCGCAGGAAACTGTCGAGCGCGTTGTCGAAGCCCGCGAGCGGAATCAGCACGCCGATGCCCAGCACCGTGCCGGGAATGGCATAGCCCAAGGATGCAAGCCTGATCACCTTGCGGGTGAAGCCCTTGCGCATGGCGCGGTTGGCGTAGCCCAGCACCAGGCCCAGCGCCACGGCGGCGGCAGCCGCCAGGCTGGCCAGCAGCAGCGAGTGATAGACGGCGCGCAGATAGGCGACCGACAGCGCATCTTCGAGCCGTGAAGCCGCGAAGCTGATCAGGATCAGCGCCGGCACCACGAAACCGATGACGATCGGCAGCGCGCAGACGACCACCGCCAGAGCCCGCTGCCAGCCGTTGAGGCGGATGCGATCCGGCTGCCGCGGCCGCTGGGCCGGCAGCACGAAGGATTGCTTGCGCCGCGCCGTGCGCTCGAACCAGACGAGCAGAAAGATGAACAGCAGCATCACCGCCGAGATCTGCGCCGCGCCGCCGAGATTGCCCTGTGAAAGCCAGGTCGTGTAGACGCCGAGGGTCAGCGTCCTCACCCCGAAGAAACCGGCGGCGCCGATGTCGTTCAGGCATTCCATCAGCGCCAGGGACACGCCGACAGCGATGCCGGGACGGGCCAGCGGCAGCGCCACGGCGCGGAAGGCGCCCCATGGCGTGCGGCCCCGCGCGCGCGCGACTTCGAGCTGCGTCGCCGGCTGGCGGATGAAGCTCGCCCGCGCCGTCAGGAAGACGTAGGGGTAGAGCACCATCGACAGCACGAACACCGCGCCGCCCAGCGAGCGGATCTCCGGGAACCAGTAATCGGCGGGCCTCGTCCAGCCGAAGAGGCCGCGCAGCCAGGTCTGCAGCGGCCCGGCATAGCTCAGGAAATCGACATAGGCATAGGCCACGATGTAGCCCGGCATGGCGAGCGGCAGCAGCGAGGCCCACAGGAACAGCGGCTGCAGCGGAAACCGGCACATTGTCACGAGCCAGGCCACCGCCGTTCCGGTGACGAAGGTGATGAGCCCGACGCCGGCCATCAGCAGCAGGGTGCGCAGCACATAGCCAGGGAGCACGGTGCCGATCAGATGCGGCCAGACATTCTCGGTGGGGGTGAGCGCCAGCAGGATGATGGTCAGCACCGGCATGGCCAGCGCCAGCCCGGTGACCAGCGCCGCGACGCTCAGCAGCCGGTCGCCCAGGGTGCGCGGCGGACCCCGGAACCGGTCGCCGGTGATGGAGGCGGACATCGGCCTGCTAGTCCGCGAGGACGCGCGGCGCGGGGAAGGTGATTTCGGCCAGCGTGCCTTTATCGGGTTCGCTGGTCAGCACGAGGCTGGCGCGATTGGCCTCGATCAGCGCTCTGGTGAGCGGCAGGCCGAGGCCGGTGCCTGGCGCGTCACGGCCTTCGGTGGCGATCCGCCCGAAGGGTTCGAGGGCGCCGCGCAATTGCTCCTCGTCCATGCCGATGCCGCTGTCCCTGATCCTGAGCTTCAGCTCACCCGAGGCCATGAGCTGGGCCGAGATCATCACCTGGCCGCCGGGATTGGTGAACTTGATGGCGTTGGAAACGAGATTGATCATCACCTGGCGCATGGCGCGCAGATCGGCCACCACCGCTGGAAGATCGGGCGGCAGCGACTTCCGCAGAACCACCCGCGCCGCGGCTGCCTGCTCGTTGAGCATGCGCACCGCGTAATCGGTGGCTTCACCCAGATCGACGGCGGTGAAGTTGAGTTCGAGCTTGCCGGCCTCCACCTTGGAGAGATCGAGCAGGTCGTTGATCAGCGACAGGAGGTGTGCGCCGCTGGCGTGGATGTCCTGCACGTAGCCACGGTATTTCTCGTTGCCGATGTCGCCGAAGCGGCCGAGCCGCATCACCTCCGAAAAGCCCATAATGGCGTTGAGCGGCGTTCTCAGCTCATGGCTGACGCTTGCCAGGAATTCCGATTTCTGGCGGCTCGTCGCTTCGGCGCGTTCCTTGGCTTCGCGGAGTTCGGCTTCGGTCTTCTTCCATTGCGTGATGTCGCGCACCACCGCGCAGAAGGCGGCCTGCGAGCGCGGCGCCTGCAGCCTGCCAATGGTGAGAAAAAGCGGCACCGCGCCGCCCTGGCGCACGTGGGCCGTCACCTCGCGGCCGTCGTTCAACACCGATGCAAGGCCGGGGCCCTGCAGCGCCGCCAGATAGTCGCGCACCACGGCGCGGCTTTCCGGCGCCAGGAGATCGGCGAAGGGCCTTCCCGCCACCTCGGCCATCGGGTAGCCGAAGATGGCTTCCGCCCCGGCGCTGAAGGTGTGGATGCGGGTCTCCCGGTCGAGAGTGATGATGCCGTCTGCTGCGGTATCGAGAATGGCGCGCAACTCCTGGTCGCTGTCGGCGGGTTGCGGGCGCTCCGGCAGCAGGCGCGTGTCTGCATCCTGTGCTTCGCCCGGTGTCCGGGAAGATGCTGGCGGAAGCTTCAGATCCGCCCGCCCGGCTTGCGGACTGCCGGATTTTTCGAGCACGAATTGCCGCGCTGGGCCGCCCAGCCAGGGAATGACGGTCATCTGCATGCTGGCCTCGACGGTCTGGCCGTTGAGGCTGGTGATCTCGCAATAGGGCAGCGGCTGGCCGAGCTGGCCGAAACGTGCGGCGAGGGATGCATCGTTGATGACGTCCTCACCAGTCTCATAGGCGAAGAAACGGGCGGCGGCGGGATTGGCGAACAGCAACTCGCCATCCTTGGCGACCAGCACCGCCTCGGCGCGGTTCTCGAGCGGCAGGCGGACCTGATCGGGGATGCGCGGCAGCTTGCGGCGCGGCGGCATTTCCAGCGCCTGCGGCGGGTGCGGAGGCTCGCGCCGCGGTTCGACGTGCCGGATGTCGTTCTTCAGGGTTTCGCCGATCTTCTCGAAGGCAGCGGCATCGGCTTCGGAGAGGGCGATGGGCCTCGCGGTGATTTCGGGTTTCGGCGCCGCCGGGGTGATGTCCGGCGCGGTTGTGCTGCTGCCAGCCAGCTTGCGCTCCGCCGCCCGGCGCTCGGTCACGTCATCGAGGAGCAGAAGCGCGAAGGAGGCCTCGTTTCCCTCAAGGCCAAGCCGCCGCGCGGTGATCCGGATGTCGCGGGCGCCGAGCCGCACGACCAGCTCCCTGTTGACCACGGCGGTGCCCGCCGCCTCGATCCTGGCGAGCAACTGCCCGGCGAAGGCCGCGTCGCCAAACAGCGCGGCGAGGCTGGCGCGCTGGCCGGCATCGAGCATCATGAGTGCTGCGGCGTTGACGTGGCGCACGCCGCCGTCGCGCCCGATCAGCATGGCGGCGGAGGGCAGGAGGTCGAAAGCCGCAGCGATGTCGGCGGCCACCCGGCCGGTCTCCTCGGCTCCCCGTTGGCGGGCGACAGCGAGAATGCCGGGCCGGCCGTCGGCCAGGGCATGGACCATGCAGCGGCAGGAGAGCGGTCTGGAAACACCGGTGGACGGGAAGTGTAACAACACGGTTTCGACCTGGCCGTGCCGCAGGCTGCGCGACAGCCGCAGGATTTCCCTGACACCCGGTTCCTGGGCGTCAAACGGCCGGTCGATCAGGTCGAACAGCGAGGCGCCGCCGAAAAAGCCGATCCCTGCCGCATTGGCCCACACGATGCGGGCCTGCGCTCCGTCCCACAGCCAGGCAGCCTCCGGCACGTCGCGCAGATCCTCGAGCGTCGGTGTTGCCGCGTCAGCCAATGGGTTGCCTTTTGATCCCGCCAGTCTTTACCGGGCATTAACCGCGAACTTAAACAAATTCAGGGCGGCGCGTCCATCCTTCCAGCAGCTCGAAATGCACCGCAATATTCATGTTGCACTGCACAAAAATCTGGGATATTGGTTTCCGCCAGAGTGAAAGCTCGCCAAGACAGGAGAACAATGATGCCGATGAAGAAAGCCAAAGCCCAGATCAACACTGCCAAGCTGGACGGCGTGACCGAAGAGGTTGCCGATCAGGTGGCCAATTTCGCGCAGAAGACCGTCAATGACGCCCAGGCCGCCTTCGAGAAGGTGACCGAGCTGGCGCATGGCAATGTGCAGATGATGGATGAGGCGGCCAATGCCTATAAGAACCGCATGACCGACATCCAGCTGAAGGCGATGGAATTCGCCCAGGCCAACGTCAATTCCGGCTTCGCCTTCGTGCGCAAGTGCCTGTCGCTGCGCGATCCCGCCGCGGCGATGGCGCTGCACCAGGACTTCTTCAAGTCACAGGCCGACGCCATGCAGCGCCAGGCGGGCGAGCTCAATGAACTCTCCGTGGCGCTGGCCAGGGAATCGCTGAAGCCGGTGCAGGAGTCCCTGACCAAGTCCTTCACCAGCCTGTCGAAGTCGATCGCCGCCTGATCGCCGGCGCCGG
>DAISVW010000001.1:25403-25680 GCA_036826695.1 Aestuariivirga sp. | reverse complement strand
GCTTGGCGCTGAAGCCGGTAAGGAGATCGTCGAGACCATCATGTACGCCACCGCCAACAAGGCGGCCAAGGACCTGATGCCGGACGATTACAAGAATAATCCGGTGATCTTCCCAGCACCGGAAACCATCGCCAAGTGCGAGCCTGGCCTCTATCTCGGCGAGGAGGCTGTCAAGCTGCGCGACGAAATCATGACGCGCATCCGGGCGGACTGCGCCCCGTAACGGCAGGGGCGGCACACGCCACACAGATCACCAAGAAGATTTTAGACAAGAAAA
>DAISVW010000001.1:0-25393 GCA_036826695.1 Aestuariivirga sp. | reverse complement strand
CCTCGCTGTTTTGGCGCACCATGAATTCATGCTCGCAACGCTCCGCCCGCCGGTTGCCGACGCGGAGGCGCTGAAGGCCTTCGCAGCGGAAGCCTATGGGCTGGTGGGCGCGTGGACGCCGCTCGAGGGCGAGCGCGACAGCAATTTCCGCATTCTATCCGCCGATGGCAACGCAGTGGTGTTCAAGCTCTGCCAACCGGCGGAGGGCGAAAATGTGCTGCTCTGCCAGGCCGAGGCGCTGGATCATATCGCGGCTGCCGATCCCTCGCTGTCCGTGCCGCGGCTGATCCGCACCCGCTCCGGCGGCCCGCTGGGCCGTTTTCTGCAGCGGGGCGAGGCCTTTCCGGTGATGGTGCTGAGCTGGCTTGAGGGCGAGGTGCTGGGCGAGGCCAGGCTGACGCCGCCCGCTCTTTGTGAATTGGGCAGGCTGCTTGCCAGGCTGGGGCTTGCGCTCCGCGGTTTTGTGAGCGGCGCTCCTGCCACTCGCGATCTCGTATGGGACATCCGCCATGTGATGCGGCTTGCCCCGCATGTGGACGCCCTGCCGCCGGAAGACCGCGCACTCGCCCGGAGTATTCTGGCCCGCCATGCCGAGGTCACCGTGCCGGCCATGCGACAGATGCGCAGCCAGATCGTGCATGGCGACGTTCACCCCTATAACGCGCTGGTGGGGTCTGACGGCCAGGTCAGCGGCATCATCGATTTCGGCGACATGGTCCATGGGCCGCTGATCCTCGAGCTCGCCAATGCGGCGGGCGACTTCCTCACGCCGTCGCAGGATCCCGCCGAAACCATCTTCCACATGGTGCGCGGCTTCCACAGCGTGACAGCGCTGGAAGAGCGTGAAGCCGATGCGCGCATCGATCTGATCGAGCTGCGGCTGCTGATGACGCCGCTGATCGATCATCTGAAGCGCGCCAACGCCATCCTTTCCCCGGGCTATTTCGAACGCTTCACCGGGCGCAGCCGGCCGATGACCCGCTAACTCCGCCGCAGCGGCCACGACCGGCTGCGCGGGCTGATCCGCCGCGCGGCGGCTTTTCCGGCCGGACCCGCCCGCCATACTGCAACTGTTGCCGAAGCGGTTTCCCGCCGCCGCCAGGTCATGGGTGAGAAGCTCTATGTGTTCTACGATCCCCCGCTTCACATCGTGAAGGGCGAGGGTGTGTGGCTCACCGCCTCCGATGGGCGGCGCTATCTCGATTGCTACAACAACGTGCCCCATGTGGGGCACTGCCACCCTTATGTGACCGCCGCGATCGCCCGCCAGGCTGCGACGCTCAACACCAACACCCGCTACATTACCGACCAGCCCGTTGAATATGCCGAGCAGCTGACGGCGCTTGCCGGCAGGGGGCTTTCATCCGTGGTGTTCGTCAATTCGGGGAGCGAAGCCAATGACCTCGCCTGGCGCATGGCCAAGGCCTTCACCGGCCACTCGGGCGGGCTTGCCATGGAGTTCGCCTATCACGGGGTGAGTGAGGCGATCGACGCCTTCTCGCCCTCCAACGCCCCGGAGCACTGGCGCGCGCCGCATATCCGGCTGTTGCCGGCGCCTGATACCTATCGCGGGCCGTTCGGCGCGGGCGAGCCGCAACCAGGCGAACGCTATGCGGCGCTCGCCGATGCGCCGATCGCCGAACTCCAGGAGAAAGGGTTGGGCGTCGCCGCCGCGATGATCGACTCCGCCTTCATGACCAACGGCATTCTCGATGCGCCACCGGGCTATCTCGCGGGCGTTGTGGATCGCGGCCGGAGGGCCGGTGGCATGTTCATCGCCGATGAAGTGCAGTCAGGCTTGGGCCGCTTGGGAACCGCCTTCTGGGGCCACCGCCACCATGGCGTTGCTCCGGACTTCATCACCATCGGAAAGCCCGCGGGCAACGGTCATCCGCTGGGCGCGGTGATCACGCGGCCGGACATCCTTGCCCGCTTTCTCGAATTCGGACCTTTCTTTTCCACCTTCGGCGGCAACAACGTGTCCTGCGCCGCCGGGATCGCCGTACTCGATGTGATCCGTGACGAGAACCTGGTGGAAAACGCCCGCCTCACGGGTGCCCAGCTGCGCAAAGGGCTGGCTGCCCTGATGGCGAAACACGCGCTCATCGGAGACGTGCGCGGCGTCGGTTTGGCCACCGGCGTCGAACTGGTCCGGAACCGCGCCAGCCGGGAGCCCGCCCCGGCAGAAACCACCAGGCTCCTTTCCCTGCTGCGCGACGAGGGCGTGCTGATCGGCGGCGAAGGCAAGCATGGCAATATCCTCAAGATCAGGCCACCCGTCGTGTTCACCGCGGCCCATGCCGATATCGCCATCGCGGCCATCGACCGTGCGCTGGAGCGGCTCTAGGCCGGGGTTGCCGGGTGTGGCCGTACTGGGCTAGGGTTCCGGCAAAAGAAAAGACAGGGGAGTGACGGCGTCTTGGAGAACTGGAAGCAGAACCCGCGGGTGTTCTGGACCCTTGGCCTTCCGCCGTCGCTCTGGCTGCTTCTGTTCTTTCTGATTCCGCTGGGGTTCCTGTTCGTCATGTCGTTCAGCGACAAGGCGGTCGTTGATGGCCAGGTCTCGATCACCGGCTATGACTATCTGACCGGTTTCGGAAACTACATCCGCTCCTTCGACCCGCTCTATCTCGGCATCATGTGGAAGTCCGTGTGGATCAGCGCGCTGGCCACTGCCCTGTGCCTGTTGCTGGCCTACCCGATCGCTTTCGGCATCTGTTTCGCGCCGGAGCGCTGGAAGCCGCTCTTGCTGCTCCTGGTGATCCTGCCGTTCTGGATCAACCTTCTGATCCGCACCTATGCGCTGATCGCGGTCTTCCGCACCCAGGGCTATGTGAACAAGATTCTGGGCGTCGTAGGGCTCGGCCCCTACGAGATGCTCTACAACAATTTCGCGGTCATCTTCGGGCTCGTTTACGTCTACATGCCATTCATGGTGCTGCCCCTCTACGCCACCATCGAACGGCTGGAGAAACCCTTCCTCGAGGCCAGCCTCGATCTCGGCGCTTCGCAGTTCCAGACCTTCCTGAGGGTAACCGTGCCCCTCACCATGCCCGGCATCATCTCCGGCATCATCCTCGTGTTCATTCCCTGTCTCGGTTCCTTCCTGACGCCCGATCTTCTGGGCGGCGCCAATGCCCTGATGATCGGCAACGTCATCGAGCGGCAGTTCAAGGCCGCCAATGACTGGCCCTTTGGCGCCGCCCTCTCCTTCCTTTTGATGTATGCCACCTTCGGCGCGCTGGCCTTGCGTTATCTGTTCACGCTCCGCAGCAAGGGCGTGGACGTGTAATGGCCGCGCAGCTGAAGCCGGGGCAGGGCCCCCTCGACTATGGCAGCCGCACCTGGCTCAAGCTGCTGTTCGCGGCGATCTTCTTCGTGCTCTATGCGCCGATCGTCACGCTGATCGCCTTCTCCTTCAACACCGACAAGCGCGGCATCGTGTGGCGTGGCTTCACCCTCGACAACTATGTCAAGGCCTGGAACAACGACGCGCTTCTGCAGGCGCTCACCAATTCGCTGGTCATCGCGTTTCTCGCCACCATCTTCGCCACTATTCTGGGGGCCCTGGCGGCCCTTCTGCTGTGGCGATTTCGGTTTCCCTTCAAGGGCGGCTATGAAGGCCTGATGGCGCTTCCCATCGTCATTCCGGAAATCTGCATGGGCGTGGCGCTGCTCCTGTTCTTCGTGAACAGCGGCATGATGGAACTGTTCGTAGGCCTGCCCTGGCCGCTGAACCTCGGCAACATCGTGTTCGCGCATGTCACCTTCTGCTTTCCTTTCGTGGCGGTGGTCGTGCGCTCGCGCCTTGTCGGCTTCAACCGGCAACTTGAAGAAGCCTCCAAGGACCTGGGCGCCAGCGAATGGCAGACCTTCTGGTCGGTCATCGTGCCTTACATGAAACCGGGCCTGATCGCCGGAGCGCTGCTGGCCTTCACCCTGTCGCTCGATGATTTCGTGATCACCTTCTTCACCTCGGGGCCGGAAACCGTCACCTTCCCGGTCAAGGTCTATTCACTGGTGCGCCGCGGCGTCTCGCCGGAGAGCAACGCGGCCTCCACCGTGCTCATCGTCATCACGGTGATCGCCACCGTCATCGCAATGAAACTGCAGGCGCCGCCCAGGGCGGACAAGGGCTAGACAACATGTCCGACATCATCGTTTCGATCCGCAACGTCACCAAGGCCTTTCCGGGCGGGGTCACGGCCGTCGACAATGTTTCGCTCGACATCGCGCAGAACGAATTCTTCGCGCTGCTCGGGCCGTCGGGCTGCGGCAAGACCACGCTGCTGCGCATGATCTCGGGTCTGGAGACGCCCACGTCGGGCCA
Source organism: Aestuariivirga sp. (assembly GCA_036826695.1). Taxonomy (GTDB): domain Bacteria; phylum Pseudomonadota; class Alphaproteobacteria; order Rhizobiales; family Aestuariivirgaceae; genus Aestuariivirga. The sequence continues at coordinate 21,063 of DAISVW010000001.1, read as the reverse complement.
GATCGTCATCGGCGGCGAGGACATGGCCTTCACGCCGCCCAACAAGCGGCCGACCAACATGGTCTTCCAGTCCTACGCGGTGTTTCCGCACATGACGGTGGAACAGAACGTCGCCTATGGCCTCAAGGTGACGGGTGTGCCGGCGGACGAGACGCGGCGCCGGGTGGCCGAGGCGCTGGAGATGGTGAAACTCACGGCGCTTGCCAGCCGCAAGCCAGATCAGATGTCGGGCGGCCAGCGGCAGCGCGTGGCGCTTGCCCGCGCGCTGGTCAAGCGGCCCAAGGTTCTGCTGCTCGACGAGCCGCTGTCGGCGCTCGACGCCAAGCTGCGCGACGACATGCGCATGGAGCTCACACGGCTCCAGGAGACGGTCGGCATCACCTTCATCATCGTCACCCATGACCAGGACGAGGCACTCTCCATGGCAAGCCGCATCGCGGTGATGGACAAGGGCGCGGTGCAGCAGGTCGCCACCCCCGGAGAACTCTACGAGCACCCGAAGAACCGCTTCGTGGCAGACTTCATCGGCAAGGTAAATCTGATCGAGGCCCGTGTGCTGCGCCAGATCGGCCGCAAGCTCGATTGCGAGGCGCAAGGCCTTGGCCGTCTGGAACTCGCGAGCGACGGGCTGGTCGGCGCCAAGGTGGCGATCGCGGTGCGGCCCGAGAAGCTCAAGCTCACCAAGTCGGAGCCGGCTCATGGCATCCGGGTGCGCGGCACGGTGCAGAACGTGTCCTACTACGGCGACACCAGCCATGTATCTGTCGCGGCGGCGGATGGGCTTGACCTGTCGGTCACTGTCCAGAATGACCGCCGCAGCGGCGGGGCCGGGGTGGAGCGCGGCCAGCAGCTCTGGGTGCATTGGGCGCCCGAAGATTCGATCGTGCTGACGGAGTAGGCGGAATGACCCTGGAGATGAACCCCAATGGCCCGCTGCCGGGCGACAATGCCTTTCGCCGCCAGGCACTCAAGGGCACGCAGTGGGAGCCGACCTATGCCGGCGCGCTGTCCTTCATGCGGCGGAAATACACCCGCGATCTGACAGGCGTAGACATCGCGGTCACCGGCATTCCCTTCGATCAGGCAACCTCGCACCGGCCAGGCACGCGCCTCGGGCCGGAAGGCATCCGCAAGGCGTCAGCCGAGAACGCCTGGGGCCCGTTCTGGCCATGGAACTTCGATCCTTTCGATACGCTGGCGGTAGTCGATTATGGCGATTGCTTCTTCGACTGGGGCCGCAAGGAGAATTTTCCGCAACGGCTCGAGGACCATGCGTCAGAGATCCTCGCCTCTGGCGCCGAGATGATCTCGCTCGGTGGCGATCATTACATCACCTATCCGCTGCTCAGGGCCCATGCCCGCAAACATGGGCCCCTGTCGCTTGTTCATTTCGACGCCCACCGCGATGTGGAGCCGGACGACGGCGGCCGTATCGATCATGGCACGATGTTCAACTACGCGGTGAAGGAAGGGCTCATCGATCCCCGTGCCTCGGTGCAGATCGGCATCCGCACGGTGTTCACCGGCGAGCGTACCTATGGTTTTCGCATCGTCTACGCCGATGAGGTGCATGACAGCAGCCCTGCCGCCGTCGCCGACATCGTGAAACAGGTCACCGGCGGCAACAAGGCTTACCTCACTTTCGACATCGACTGCCTCGATCCGTCCGCGGCGCCGGGGACGGGAACGCCAATTCCCGGTGGTCTCACCTATCACCAGGCGGCGTCCATCATACGGCGGCTGACGGGTGTCAAATTTGTCGGCATGGACGTGGTCGAGGTCTCACCACCCTATGACCATGCCGAGATCACCTCACTTGCCGCGGCGTCGCTGGTGATGGAGTATCTCTGCCTCAAGGCCGCCGCGCGCGGGGCGCGGGCCGCACCGTTCAGCGAGTGAGGCCCAGAGCCCTGTCCTTGGCGCGCACCGCATAGCCGGCCTGCTGCGGCCATTGACCATAGCTGCTGTCCACACCCAGTTCACGCATGGCATGGACTGGCCAGTTCGGGTCGTCGAGCGCCTGACGGGCGAGGGCGATCAGGTCGGCCTGGCCACGCTCAAGGATCTGTTCGGCTTCCTGCGCCCTGGTGATGAGTCCCACCGCGGCGGTGGGCACATCCGCCCGGTTGCGAATGGCTTCTGCGAGCGGCGCCTGGTAGAGCGGCCCTACCGGCACGCTCGCGCCGTCAAAGCCGCCGGATGAACAGTGGATCAGGTCATAGCCGATGGCCTTGAGCGCCCTGGCATAGACGACGTTGTCATCGACGGTCATGCCGCTCTCGATCCAGTCGGTCACCGAGATGCGCGCGAAGGCGGGTTTGGCGGCGGGCCAGGCGGCGCGCACCGCTTCCGCCACGCTGAGTGGAAAGCGCATACGGTTCTCGAGGCTGCCGCCATACTTGTCTGTTCGCTTGTTGGCGATCGGTGAAAGGAACTGGTTCAGCAGATAGCCGTGCGCCGAGTGAAGCTCGATCATGTCGAAGCCCGCGGTATCCGCGCGCCGCGCCGCCGCCGCCCAGGCGTCGCGGATACGTGTCATGCCAGCCTCGTCCAGCGCGTCTGGCATGGCGTAGGAAGCCATGTGGCGTTCGGCGGAAGGAGCAACCGGCGTCCAGCTTTCGAAGCCGTGTGCCGCCTTTTCCGCCTCGGTCTCGGTGAAGCCGCCGCGCCAGGGCAGCGGGGCGGACGCCTTGCGCCCGGCATGAGCCAGTTGCAACCCTGCCGCTGCCCCGTGGTTGTGAAGGAACTCCGTCACCCGCTTCAAGGGAGCGATCTGCGCATCTTCCCAAAGGCCGAGATCGGCGTAGGAAATTCTCCCCTCTGGTGAAACTGCTGTCGCCTCGGCGATCACCAGGCTGAAGCCTCCCAGCGCGAAGCGTCCCAGATGCACGAGATGCCAGTCGTTGGCAAACCCGTGGCGGCAGGAATACTGGCACATGGGCGCGACAATCACCCGGTTCTTGAGGGTGAGACCGCGGTAGGTCACAGGCGAAAACAGCTTGGTCATTAGCTCAGAATATCCTTCAGTCTGTAGAAGAGCATGGCGGCAGCGAGCAACGGCACGCGAACGGGGCCGCCGGGGAAGGGCAGGTGGCGCACGCGGGAGAGCAGGTCGAAGCGCTCCGCCGTGCCGCGGATCGCTTCGGCCATCAGCAAACCGTAGAGTCCCGCCAGTGCCACGCCCTGGCCGGAATAGCCATGCGCGTAGTAGGCGGTCGGGCTCAGGCGGCCGCAATCGGGAATACGGTTGACGGTGATGGCGATATAGCCGCCCCACGCGAAATCGATCCGCGCGTCCGCCAGCTGCGGGAAGATCCGGGTCATGCGCGGCTTCATGTAGGCGCCCAGATCGCCGGGCTCCAGTGTGGTGTAGCTGGCCCTTCCGCCGAACAGGAGCCGCGTATCGGGTGTCAGCCGGAAATAGTCGACGATGAAGTTGGTGTCAGCCACCGCCTCGCCGTCGCGGATCAGGCCGTGGGCGCGCGCCTCGCCCAGCGGTGCGGTGGCGATGATGTAGCTCGTCACGGGCAGTACCCGGCCATAGAGCTTGGGCACCAGCCGTCCCAGATAGGCGTTGCAGGCGATGATCACGAATTTCGCGGAAACCTTGCCGTTGGCCGTGCGCACGAAGGGCTTGCTTCCGGTGTCGACGTCCACGGCGCGCGAATGCTCGTGAATGACCGCACCTGCCGCCGTGGCGGCCCGCGCCAGCCCGAGGCCATAGTTGAGCGGATGGAAATGTCCGGCCCCACCTTCCCTGAGCGCGCCATGGTAGACATCGGTTCTGAGTTTTTCCGCCAGCTCATCCCGGCTCAGGATTTGGGTATCGGTGTAGCCGAGCCCGTCCCATTCCTCTTTCCAGGCCTTCAGGCTGTCGAACCGGTCGGGCTTGGGCAAGGCATGGAGATAGCCCCAGCGCAGATCACAGGCGATGTCATGGCGGGTGATGCGGTCCATCAGCAGCCGCTTGGCCTCTTCGGCAAGTGCGAAGCATTTCCTTGCGTCATCCTTGCCGAGCTGGGCTTCGATCTTCTCCTGACCCGCCGAAAACCCGGTGCAGATCTGGCCGCCGTTGCGCCCAGAGGCGCCGAAGCCCACGGTTTCCGCCTCAAGCACCACCACCTTGTAACCCGCCTCGGCCAGCGCGATTGCCGCCGAAAGCCCCGTATATCCGGCGCCCACGATGCAAACGTCCGCCGTCACATCGCCGGAAAGCGGCGGGTGCACCGGTGCGCCGTGCGCAGTGGCCTGATAATAGCTCGGCGCGCTGATCGATTTCCGCATGATGTGAAGGGTTTAGCCGCCCCCCTTTTGCTCGGTCAAGCTTCCGGGCTAGATTGCCGGACGGAAAACAACATCCGGAACATCATGACCCAGACGCAATTCGACGAGTGGCTGCAAACACGGAAGGTGAGCGAGGTGGAATGCCTCGTGGCCGACATGAACGGAACCGCACGCGGCAAGATCCTGCCGCCCAAGAAGTTCATGTCGGGCAACCGCTCGCGCGGCCTGCGCATTCCGGAGGAGGTGTTCACGCTCCCCATCAACGGGCGCTTCGTGCCGGCCCCCCGCGCCGTGAGCGACAGCGCCATCGACGTGTACCTGAAGCCTGACCCCAACACCATCCGCATCGTGCCCTGGTATGCGGAGCCCACCGCGCAGGTTATCTGCGATGCCTTCCACCTCGATGACACGCCGGTGGATATCTCGCCGCGTCATGTCCTGAAGCGGGTGCTCGCCGCCTATCGCGAGAAGGGCTGGAAGCCGGTGGTGGCGCCGGAGCTTGAATTCTATCTGGTCAAGAAGAATACCGACCCGGATTATCCGCTGGATGCCGCGGTAGGCCGGTCTGGCCGCAAGGAACCGGGCGGCCAGGCCTATGGCATCGACGCCGCCAATGATTTCGATCCCATCGTCGAGGACATCTATGATTACTGCGAGGCCCAGGAACTCGACGTCGATACGCTGAGCCACGAAAGCGGCCCGGCGCAGCTGGAAATCAACTTCAATCACGGTGACCCGCTGGAACTGGCCGACCAGGTGTTTCTCTTCAAGCGCACGGTGCGCCAGGCGGCCTTGAAGCACGACATGTACGCCACCTTCATGGCCAAGCCGCACGAGAACGAGCCAGGCTCGTCGATGCATATTCACCAGTCGGTCATGGATGCGAAGACCGGGCGGACCATCTTCGCCGACAAGAACGGCAAGTTCTCGAAGCAGTTTCTGAATCACATCGGCGGCCTGCAGCGCTATCTCGCGGCGGCGCTGTCGCTTTTCGCGCCCAACGTAAACTCCTACCGCCGCCTTGTCCCGGATTCCGATGCGCCCACCAATGTCCACTGGGCCATCGACAACCGCACCGTGGCGCTGCGCGTGCCCTCGTCCGATCCTGGCAACACACGGGTGGAGAATCGCGTACCCGGCGCCGACGCCAATCCCTATCTCGCGTTTGCGGCTTCCCTGGCCTGCGGCTACCTCGGCATGGTCGAGCGCATCAAGCCTTCCGACCCGGTTGAAGGCTCCGCCTACCGTTATGCCCACACCCTGCCGATCAGCCTCGACGAGAGTCTCGACAAGCTCAACTACACAAAGCATCTGAAGCAGGTGCTGGGTGAGAAGTTCTGCGAGGCCTACAACGACGTCAAATTCCAGGAGATGCAGAATTACCGCCGGGTGATCAGCTCCTGGGAGCGTGAATATCTTCTGCTCAACGTGTGAGGAGCCTCGATGCGCGCGTTGAACACGATCCTGCTTGCCCTGCTGCTGTGCGTGGCGTCCTTGCTTCCCGCGCAGGCGCAGGGCAAGAGCCAGGTTCCGCCGGAGGCCGACGTCATCGCGGCCATCACCGAGATCATCCAGTCACAGGACCGTCTGCCGCTGCCGCTCGAGCGCATCCGTCCGGCGCTCGCCGCCCACTATCTGCGCGAGGACTCCAAGGTGTTCTGGGTTGGCACCGGCCGCATGACGCCGTTCCTGCAGCGTCTGGCCGATGCCGCCGATGACGGCCTCAATCCGGCTGACTATCCCATCGATGCGCTGATCGATTTGCGCGACAGCCTCGAACCGGATGACGCGGACACCGCGGCCGCGGCGGAGCTCTATTTCGCAGCCTTCTTCGTCTCCTATGCCACTGATCTCAAGATCGGCCGCACCACGCCCCAGAAGGTCGATCCGCGGCTGTTTCGCAACCGCAGGACGGTCGATGTCCTGCGTATCCTGAATGACCTCGCCGCCAGCGGCGACCCGATTGTATTCCTCGCCGGCTTCGAATCGCAGAACCCGCATTACCAGGCGCTGAAACGCATGCTGGCGCACTACCGCGATATGTCGGAATCGGTTGCGTGGCCGGCCATTGCGGCGGGCGAGAACATCGATCCCGGCGCCCGGGACTCCCGCGTTCCGGCGATCCGTGAACGGCTGATCCTGACCGGCGATCACCCCGGTGGCGGGGATGGCGATGTCTATGACGAGCCGACCGTGCGCGCGATGAAGAATTTCCAGTCGCGGCACGGGCTGGAGGCCAAAGGGCTGATCGGCAAGCAGACGATTCTGGCGCTCAACGTGCCGCCCGCCGAGCGCGCCCGCCAGATCATGCTCAACATGGAGCGCTGGCGCTGGATGCCTGAGAAGCTGGGCGATCATCATTTCATGGTCAATCTCGCAGCCTTCGACATGCGCGAGATCGAGAATGATGACCTTGTCGACCGCATGGATGTGGTGGTGGGCGCGGTGGCCACCCAGACGCCGGAATTCTCGGGCGATCTCGAATATGTCGAGATCAATCCGACCTGGACGGTGCCCTATTCCATCGCCACAAAGGAAATGCTTCCGAAGCTGCGCGGCAATCCTTACGCCTATTCCTCGGATTTCGAGATCTTCTCCAACGGCAAGCTCTCATCGTGGAGCGGCATCAACTGGAATGCCTACGGTCCGGGAAAGTTCCCCTTCACCTTCCGGCAGAAGCCGGGGCCGAAGAACGCGCTGGGCAAAGTGAAGTTCATGCTGCCCAACAAGCACAACATCTATCTTCACGATACGCCGTCGAAGGACAAGTTCCTGGCCACCAGCCGTGCCTTCAGCCATGGCTGCATCCGGCTGTCGCGGCCCATGGATCTCGCCTACCGCCTCGTCGGTGAAATTGTCGGCTGGACCAGGACGAAGATCGACGCCGCCTTTGCCAGCGGCAAGACCACGCGGGTGAGCCTGCCACAGCTCATCCCCGTGCATCTCGTCTATGCCACGGCATTTGAAGGCGAAGGCGGCACGCTCGAGTTCCGGCCCGACATCTATGGGCGTGACCGCAAGCTCGAAGCCGCCCTGGCGGGCAGGCCGTCGAGTTGAGTGATCTCAGGCGCTCTCCCGCAGGTCCTCGCCCATCGGCGTGGCGTTCTCGCGAAGCACATAGCCGCGGCCCCACACCGTTTCGATGAAGTTCTTTCCGCCGGCGGCACTGGCGAGCTTCTTGCGGAGCTTGCAGATGAAGACGTCGATGATCTTCAGTTCCGGCTCATCCATGCCGCCGTAGAGATGATTGAGGAACATCTCCTTGGTCAGCGTGGTGCCCTTGCGCAGCGACAGCAGCTCCAGCATCTGGTATTCCTTGCCGGTCAGGTGCACGCGGGCGCCGCCCACTTCCACCGTCTTGGTGTCGAGATTGACGCAGAGATCGCCGGTGACGATCACCGACTGGGCATGGCCCTTGGAGCGGCGAACCACCGCGTGAATGCGGGCCACCAGCTCATCCTTGTGGAAGGGCTTGGTCATGTAGTCGTCAGCCCCGAAACCAAGACCCTTCACCTTGTCTTCGATCCCGGCCAGGCCGGAGAGGATCAGGATGGGCGTGTTGACCTTGGCGACGCGCAGGGTTTTCAGCACCTCGTAACCAGACATGTCGGGCAGGTTCAGGTCCAGCAAGATGATGTCGTAGTCATAGAGCTTGCCCAGGTCGACGCCTTCTTCGCCGAGGTCGGTCGCGTAGACGTTGAAACCTTCTGATTTGAGCATCAGTTCGATGCTCTGAGCCGTCGCGGTATCATCCTCGATCAGCAATACTCTCATCTCGAATCCCCTATGGTCTCCGGCCCTCGCGGAGCCTGTTTCCGGTCTACGCGGCTCATTCCGCCCCTCGCGCACACGAACCGTTAACGCTGTTCACAAGATTAAGCCGGGAAAGGTTAACAAACCCTAAGCTGGACATACGCAAACTATTGACAAGACTATCAATACGTAGTGGCCTGAGAGCCGTCATGGGCCCTACATGTTGTCCGCGTCGGCGTGATGCCGCCGGGATTGCCCGGAACGGACTATAATCCGCTTTACCCCGCCTTAAGCTTACCAGTCCAACATCACCGCGTTCCGACAGACCGAATCCTTCTTCGTTAAGTGATTCGTCGAATCGTGAAAAGGGGCTGAATTCAGGCCTCGCCGGTGAGTTGAGTAGAGTTGGGGGGTTACCCATGCGTTCACGCGAGACGCTCCTGAGGCTGCATCGCTTCCGCACTGCGGAGAAGCGCCGTCAGGTTGCCGATATCACTTTCATGATCCAGGACTTCACGCGCAAGTTCGAGGAGCTTGATGCCCAGGTTAAGTTCGAGGAAACGCGTACCGGCATCAGCGATCCTGCGCACTTCAGCTATTCGCTGGCCGCCAAGTCGGCGCGCGCCCGCCGTGACAATCTGATGCGCTCCATCGCCGATCTGCGTGACCAGCAGGTGGATGCCGAGGCGGCGCTCGCCGCCGAAGAGCAGGATCTGCGCCGGGCCGAGATGATGGTCGAGAAGGACTCTCAGGGCTCTGCCACCGTGGCCCCGCTGGCCGCCGCTGCCGCGCCGGGCATGCGCTAGAGCCGGAACGCCTTCAACCTGTCATAGATCGGCTTCGCTTCTTCCGCGATGCGTTGCAGCCTCGTGGGAAGCTGCGTTTGTTCCAATGCAGGCGCGCCGAAGCCGCTTGAGTTCCACACCGTATTGTACCAGTGCGGCGCCCAGACGCCGTCGAAAGGCTTTGGCCCGCGGGGCCACGCCAGCATGGCCTCGTCGAAGCCGATGCCGCAGGCGGCGCACAGTCTGGTGAGCGTAGCCCCGGGATCGCGCAGGATGTCATCGGCATCGACGACCGGCGGCGCGTGACCCAGATGATCGGCCACCATGTCGAAGATCTCGCCCTGCTCGAGAAACCCGATGTCCCTCAGCGTCACCTCCGACCACTTCTTCGTATAGCTCGCCAGCACCCGCTCCGGCGCGCGGATCAGGAAGGCGTTGGTAAGGCCGGTGATCCAGCCGCGGTCATAGCCCTTCAGCATGTGATGGGTCATGTGTTTCTGGTAGAAAAGCGGCGTCCTCGCCGGGGCGAGGCATTTGCCGACGAGGCTGTTCCAGTCGCTGTCGCCCGCCGCGATGATTTCCTCCCGCATCGGATGGTCGTTACCATGGTGGACGAGCGAAAAGGCGTAGAAGGGCTCGTCCCAGGCCGTGCAGTCGGGACGGTTGCCAAAGGAATACATCATGGCGGTCGAGATGTTGCGCGGCCCCGACCACATGGCGAGATTGGTCATGCTAGAGGCTCCGCCGCGCATCCCGCAGGCACAGCGCCTTGTAGGCTTCTGACAGGCGTCGCGAGACCGGTCCCGCCCCCGCCCAGTCCTCACGTGACAGCGGGTGGCGCACCGGGCGGCCGTCGATCACCCGGACGGGTATCAGGCCAGCGAAGGTGCCGGTCACGAAGGCCTCATCTGCTCCGTACACGTCATACAGAGAGAACTGCTTCTCGAACACCGGAATGTCCAGCTCCTTCGCCAGCCGGATCATGTTTCCGCGGGTGATGCCGGGGATGCAGTACTGCCCGGTCGAGGTCCAGAGTTCGCCGCGCCTGACGATGAAGAAATGCGTCGAATTGCAGGTCGCCACGAAGCCCAGCGGGTCGAGCATCAGCGCCTCGTCGGCGCCGGCATTGGCGGCCTGGATGCAGGCGGTGATGCAGTTGAGCTTGGAATGCGAGTTGAGCTTCTGGTCCTGCACGTCGGGGGCGCCGCGCCGCACATTGACGGTGTGGAGCGACAGGCCCTGGGTGAACTTCTCGGGATTGGGCGTCTTGTATTCGGGGATGATGACGATGGTGGGGGCCGAGATCGTCACCCGTGGGTCCTGATAGGGGGTGGCCTTCACGCCACGCGTCACCATCAGGCGGACGTGCACGCCGTCGTCCATGCGGTTGGCGTCGAGGCACGCGAACAGCCTCGAGACCAGCTCTTCGGGCGCAAGTCCGATATCCATGAAGATGGCCTTGGCGCCCTCATAGAGGCGCTCGATGTGCTCGCGCAGGAAAGGCACGCCACCCTTCACCAGCCGCAGCCCCTCCCAGACGCCGTCGCCCAGGATGAAGCCGGAGTCGAACACCGAGACGCTGGCCTCGGCGCGCGGCACCAGCCGCCCATTGACCGAAATCAGGATATCGAGATTGCGGGGATCGATTTTGACGTCGTGGATGTTGTCTGCCATCTGGCTGGCCTTCCCGAAACAGCTTTGCGCCGCCTTCTAGCGCCTGGACCACCGAAAAGGAAACCTCACGGCGTGGGCGATTTTGCGCCGGAAGGCCGGGCGTCGGGCGCTTCCCAGGCATGGTCGGTCGCCACACTGGCGCCGCCGGCGTCGGTGGACAGCACCCGCTCGATCTCCTCGCGCCCCTGGCGCGCGATGTCGATCAGCCGCTGGGTGTCGTCGACATGCTTGGCGCCGCGGCGCAGCAGCTCCTCGTCATGGGACTTGAAGCGGCGGGCGGCGCGGCGGGCCTCGAAGGGGTGGACGCCAAGCCTGACGAGCAGCTGCTCGCCGAGATCGACGGATGACGCGAAGACTTCCCGGTGTACGTCCTCCACCCCGGCGTTCAGCAAGCGGTAGGCGTGAACCCGGTCACGGGCGCGCGCGAAGATATGGAGGCGGGGAAAATGCCGGTGCGCCGTTTCGGCGATCTCCAGGGCCTTTTCCGGGTCATCGATGGCGATCACCAGCGCCTGGGCTTCCGCCGCCCCGGCCGCTTCGAGGAGATCATGGCGCGAGGCATCGCCATAATAGACCTTGAAGCCGAATTTGCGCAGCGCGTCGATCTGCTCCGCGTCATGGTCGAGCACCACGGCGCGGATGCCGCTCGCCTGCAGCAGGCGGCCCACCGTCATGCCGAAGCGGCCATGGCCGGCGATGATCACCCTGGCGCCGGTGTCCTCGATCTCGTCGCTGGCCCGCGCTTGCGGCTTGCCGGCAAAGCGCGGCTGCATCACCCGCGCGTCGAAGATCATCAGAAGCGGCGCCGCCGCCATGGAGAGGGCGACGACCGCGACGAGGAGGCCCGATTGCGGCGGATCGAGCAGCCGGAGGCCCGCCGCGAAGGAAATCAGCACGAAGGCGAACTCGCCACCCTGCGCCAGCGAGAAAGAGAAACGCGAGGCGTCAGGCCCGCTCATTGCGAACAGCCGGGCCAGCAGGAACAGCACGCCCAGCTTGAGCAGGATGAAACCCAGCACCAGACCGAGGATCAGCAGCGGCTGGTTGAGCAGCAGCGAGAAATCGATGCCGGCCCCCACCGCGATGAAGAACACCGCCAGAAGCAGGCCCTTGAACGGCTCGAGGTCCATTTCCAGCTCATGGCGGTATTCGCTCTCGGCCAGCACCACCCCCGCCAGAAACGTGCCGAGTGCGGCCGAAAGCCCGACCAGTTGCATGAGCAGCGCGATGCCGACGACCATCAGCAGGGCGAGGCCCACGAACACCTCGCGGATGCCGGTATCGGCGACGAGACGGAACAGCGGCCGCGTCAGGAACCGGCCGGCCAGAACGATGGTGGCGACCGCCGCCAGAACCGCCAGAGTCTGGGCCCAGCCGGGAAGATCGCCGATCAGGGTTGCGCCATGCGCGTCATGCGGCTGGGCAGTGGCGAGCAGCGGCAGGAACGCCAGGATCGGGATGACCGCAATGTCCTGGAACAGCAGCACCGAGAAGCAGGACTGTCCCGCCGCCGTCTTCAGCAGGCCGCGTTCATTGAGGCTCTGCAGCACGATGGCCGTCGACGACATGGCGAGAATGAGGCCGGTGGTGAGCGAGGCCTGCCAGCTGAAGCCCAGCGCATAGGCGCCCAGGCCCAGAACAAGGGCCGTCACCACCACCTGCATGCCGCCAAGCCCGATGATCGGCCGCCTGAGCGCCCAGAGCTTGGAGGGCTGCAATTCGAGGCCGACGAGGAACAGCATCACCACCACGCCGAATTCGGCGAAATGCATCACGTCCGCGCCCTCGTTTCCAACGAGGCCCAGCACGGAAGGGCCGATCACCATGCCGGCCACCAGATAACCCAGCACCGACCCCAGACCGAGCCGGGTGGCCAGCGGCGCCGCGATGACCGCCGCGCTGAGATAGACGAATGCGCCGAGCAGAAGCTCCTCGGGGTGCATCAGCGCTGCTTTCCCGAGAAGCCCGGCGGCAATGTGAAACCGGGCGCCAGACGCGACAGGGGGTCGATGGTTCCGTCACGCAGGCCGACGATCAGGTCGCGGTAGGATTCGGCGGCGGTGGAAAGTTCAGCCGGAGGCAGGCGGCGGCCCGCATGGATCACGAAAGGGGCAAGATAGGCCATCGAGCAGAGATAGGCCGTCTGATTGAACGGGCTGAGCAATTCCGTGATCTCGAAGCGGTTGCGCCCGCCGTGCCGGTAAACCTCCTGGGGGCCGCCGGTGGAAATGGCCGACATCAGGAAGCGCCCGGCCAACCGGGTGCCGCCTGGCCCATAGGCCCAGCCGTTCTCCAGCACCAGATCTTCCCATTCCTTGATGATGGCGGGCGAGGAATACCAGTAGAACGGGTGCTGCAGCACGATCACGTCATGGGCCAGCAGGCGCTGCTGCTCACGCGCCACGTCGATGTCGAAATCAGGATAATCGGCGTAGAGGTCGGCGATGGTGACTCCGTCGAGTCCCTCAATGGCCCTCAGCATCGCGTGCTGCACGACGGAGGCATTTCTGCGGGGATGGGCGAACAGGATCAGTATTTTCATGGAGGCCAGAATGCCACAATGCGCTTGGCTGTTACAGAGCGATTGGCTGCGGCGAAGATTCGAACCTTGACGGTTCTTGGTGGTTCACTTAAATCTCCACTGAACCGGAACGAACCGCAGTGACCGCCTTTACTGTCCGCATCCCCGACGAGACTGCCGAACGGCTTGACAGGCTGGCCGCCAAGCTCGACCGGTCGCGCGCCTATGTCGCGGCCCAGGCCATCGAGGATTTCGTGGCGCGCGAAGCCTGGCAGATCGCCGAGATCGAGGCCGCTCTCGCCGAGGCCGCCCAGTGTGACTTAGCCAGTCCCGCTGAGCTCGCGGCTGCCTTAAGCAGATATGTGAAACCCCCACAGCAATCATGAGCGGTCTGGCGATCCGCTGGACCAGGCGCGCCGTGAGGCGGCTTGACCAGATCGGCGCGCATGTCGCCAGCGACAATCCCGCCGCCAGGGCCGTGGCCCGGCTTGTGTCGGCCATCAACGCCCTTGCTGCCCGCCCGGCCATGGGACGGCCGGGCCGCCTCATGGGAACCCGCGAACTGGTGGTCCCGGGCCTTCCCTATATCGTCGCCTACCGGGTCACGCCTGATAGCGTGGACGTGCTCACCATCATGCACTCTGCCCAGCAATGGCCGGAGATGTTGTAGATGAAAGACCGGTGCCAAATCGACCGGCGCTCAAGGAACTGTCGTTTGACGCTAGCCCGCAAGCCTGGCCGATCGGCCAGGTCAGTTCGAGCGGTAATCCTGAATGCGGGTGGTTCTAAGCCCCGCCAGGCCATGACGGTCGATCGACCGCTGCCAGCTCAGATATTCTTCGACAGTGAGGACGTAGCGCTCGCACGCTTCCTCGAGACTCAACAAACCGCCGCGAACGGCCGCCACGACCTCCGCCTTGCGGCGGATCACCCAGCGATGATTGCCGGCCGGGGGCAGGTCGGCGACCGTCAGCGGACTGCCATCGGGCCCGATGACGTAGTTTACGCGGGAACGCAACAAACCGCTCATGTACACAACTCAACAGATACGCAACTACTCACAGGCAATACCCTAGGCGCGCCGTCTTAAAATTCGCCTAAGTACTCCTGAAGATTTCGCAAATCCCGAGGGTTGCCCGGTCTCATTTCAGCACAACCGGGACCAGGCGGCGGTTTACATTCAGGCCCGGATCGCCCATCTAGGCTCCATAATGATTGGACAGTCACTCATCGATGGCGTGCGCGAGACGGTGGGCCTTGCGGGTGATCCGGCGGCGATCCGCGTGGTTTGCGCCATGTCGGGCGGGGTCGATTCCACGGTCACCGCCGCTCTCCTGAAGGCCGCGGGCTTTGACGTCGTGGGCATCACGCTTCAGCTTTACGACCATGGCGAGGCCGTCAGGCGCAAGGGCGCCTGCTGCGCCGGGCAGGATATTCATGATGCACGGCGAGCCGCCGCGGCGATCGGTATTCCCCATTACGTGCTCGATTTCGAAACCCGGTTCCGCGAAGCGGTGATCGACACCTTCGCCGACAGCTATCTGGCCGGTGAAACGCCGGTCCCCTGCGTGACTTGCAACCGCACAGTGAAATTCGCCGATCTGCTCGCGCGGGCCCGCGAGCTCGATGCCGCGGCTCTGGCCACCGGTCATTATGTGGAAAGCCGGCCGCGAAGCGGTGAGCCCGGCCGCCGTGACATGTTCACGCCCGCCGACCTCGGCCGCGACCAGAGCTATTTCCTCTTCGCCACGACCCAGAGCCAACTCGACTACCTGCGGTTTCCGCTGGGCCGGCTGACCAAGGCGGATACCCGGGCGATCGCCGCTCACCTCGGTCTCGCGGTGGCCGACAAGCCGGACAGCCAGGACATCTGCTTCGTGCCTGATGGCCGCTATGCCGATCTCATCCTGAAACTCAGGCCGGAAGGGGCAGAGCCCGGCGATATCGTCGATCTCGAGGGACAGGTCCTCGGCCGGCACGACGGCATCATCCATTTCACCATCGGCCAGCGCCGCGGCCTTGGCATCGCCGGCGGTGAGCCGCTCTATGTGGTGAAGATCGATGCGGCCAGCCGCCGGGTTGTCGTCGGTCCGCGCAGCGCCCTGCGCAAGACGGACATTCCTCTGTCTGAGCTGAACTGGCTGGGCGACGCCCCGTTGACCGGCATTCCACAGCCGGTCTTCGCCAGGATCAGGTCGGCGAAGCCGCCGGTGCCGGCGGCGATAGCGCTCGTGGACGGCAAGCCGTCGGTTGCCATTGCCGGGGGCGAATATGGCATTTCCCCCGGCCAGGCCTGTGTTCTCTATGCGGGCGATGGGCCCGGAGCGCGGGTGCTGGGCGGTGGCTTCATTGCAAGAACCTGAGGGCTCCCGCGGCATTTGCGTTGCATGGCCGACCTTCCTATAATCATTTCCGGGGAGTGTCGCAGTATTGGCCAAGATCAACCTTCATCCCAACATTGACCGTGACGTCAAGAAAGGTGTCGCCTGGGCGGTGCATGCCTTCACGACCTGCGGCATCGTCCTCGGCTTCCTGGCCCTGGTCTCCGTCCTGAAAAACGATCCGGTGGCCGCCTTCATGTGGCTTGGCCTGGCGCTGTTCGTCGATGGCGTCGATGGCACGCTGGCCCGGAAGGCGCGGGTTCTCGAATATACCCCGAACGTGGATGGCCGGACGCTCGACAATGTCATCGACTTCTTCACATATGTCGCCGTGCCGGCGCTGATGGTCTACTGGTTCAACATGACGCCGCTGGACCTGGGTTTCTCGGGTCAGACCTGGAGCCTGATCTCGGCGGCGGCGATCATGGCGGTGTCGTGCTACACCTTCGCCAATGTCGGCATGAAGTCGGACGATTACTATTTCGTGGGCTTTCCGGCGATCTGGAACGTGGTGGTCCTGTATTTCTTCATCCTTCAGACCGGGCCGCTCACCAACCTCATCACCGTCGCCGTCCTCTGCGTCCTCACCTTCGTGCCGGTGAAGTTCGTCCATCCCCTGCGGGTGACGGACTGGCGCCCGGTCACCATTCCCATGACGGTCCTGTGGGCGGCCATGTCGCTGAGCCTCATCATCCAGGCCAAGGATCGCAGTGACTGGGGCATGGTGGAAGAGGTTCAACTCTGGGTCTGGATTGCGACCAGCATCTACTTCTTCTTCATTTCAGTGTGGCGCACCTTCTTCAAGAGAGGCTCGGACGAGGACGAAGATTCCAGCCATCCGGCATGATGCGGAATGCGCCGCTGGAATTTTCGTCCTTGGCACCCCATCTCACGCGGGTATGAATGGAGGCCCGGATGTCGCTTCTCCTTAACATTCTCTGGATTGTGCTGGGTGGCGCCTGGATGGCGTTCGGCTGGCTGGTGGCGGCCGCCATCATGGCGGTGACCATCATCGGCATTCCCTGGGCGCGGGCGGCGGTCAACATCGCGCTCTACACGCTGATGCCGTTTGGTTACCAGGCGGTCCCGCGCGACGCGCATACGGGCCAGGAGGACATCGGCACCGGCCCGCTCGGGATGATCGGCAACATCCTGTGGCTGGTTCTGGCCGGCTGGTGGCTGGCGCTGAGCCACCTGATCACCGCAATTCTGCTCGCCGTGACCATCATCGGTCTGCCCTTTGCCTGGGCGCACCTCAAGCTGGCCGGCATATCGCTGTGGCCAGTCGGCAAGATGATCGTGCCCAAAGACGGCGGCATGCCGGCGCACCGGGTGTGAGCGGCCGGAGGCCGGGTTACTTCAGCCCGGCCGCCCCCGCTTCGCCGAGATCGCTGCGCTCGGCGATCTTGGCGCGTTGCTTCGCCGCCTCGGCCTGGGCTTCCTCGCGGCGCTTCATCGCCTCGTAGATGATGGCACCGATGAGCGAGAGGCCGATGATGATCACCGCCAGCGCCGACAGCGCCGGCGTCGTGCCCTGCCTCACTTCGCCGGCCAGAACCGTCACCAGCGTCTTGTCGGCAAGGATGGCGAAGGTCGTCGTGTTGTAGTTCTCGAAGCTGGACAGGAAGGCGATGACGGCCGCCGAGATCAGCGCCGGCTTCAGGAACGGCAGCAGGATGTGCCAGAACACCTGCGGATGAGACGCGCCGAGATCGAGGGCGGCTTCCTCCTGTCCGCGGTCGAAGCGCTGCAGCCTTGCCATGATGATGAGCAGCGCATAGGCGGCGACGAAGCTCGATTGCCCGAGGATGGCCAGGATGATGCCCTTGTAGAAAGTGGCCTTGGTGAAGTCCGTCAGGCCCATCATGTCTTTCCAGAAGATCACCGTCGAAATGCCGATGATCACGCCCGGCGTCAGCACCGGCGAGACCGTGACCAGATAGAACATGCCCCGGGCCCGGTGATAGATCTGGCTCATGATGATCGCCGCCGCGAGCCCCACGGGCACCGATACGGCCACCACGCCACGCCCGCTGATGATCGAGTTCCACAGGCCTTCCATCATGGCGCGGTGGTTCCACAGCTTCACGAACCATTGCAGCGTGAAGCCTTCGAGAGGCCAGGCGGTGGGATAGTTGGGCGTGTTGAATGCGGTGACGCTCATCACCGCAAGCGGCCCGAAAAGATAAAGGAAGAAGAGCAGGATGTAGCACCCGATCATCCCCTTCATGACGGCCTGGGAGCTCACTTGATCGTCTCCCCGAGCGATACCTTGACCAGCCGCAGCATCAGCATCACGAAGGCGATGCAGGCGGCGAGCAGGATGAAGGCGTAGGCGGCGCCGCGCGGCCAGTTGAAGGCCTGGAAGAAGAAATCATAGACGATCGAGGTGAACCACAGCGTCGAGGGTCCGCCCAGAAACTGGGGTGCGGCCAGCGACCCCGCCGCCAGCATGAACACCATGGTGCAGCCCGAAGCGATACCCGGCTTGGCATAGGGGATCACCACATCGCGGTGGATCTTCCACCACGGCGCGCCCAGGTCGCGCGCTGCCTCGATCTGGTTCTTGTCCTGGCTTTCGATGGCATTGTAGAGCGGAAAGATCATCACCAGCAGGTATGCGTAGGAGAGGCCGACATAGAGGCCGACGTCCATTGCCAGGAAATCGACCGGCTTGTCGGTGAGCCCAAGGCCCATCATCGCCTGGTTGATGAGGCCCTTGGAGGCCAGCAACAGGCGAAGCGAGAAGGCGCGGAGAATTTCGTTCACCCAATAGGGCACGATCAGGCACAGCATGATGAGACGCACTTTCTGGGCCGTGCCGGCCTGCGCCATGTAATAGGCGAGCGGATAGCAGAAAGCGAAGTTGAAGGCCGTCACCAGCACCGAGGCGACGATGCTGAACACGAAGGCACCCATGTGGTTGGTGTTCCAGGTGCCGTCGGTCGGCGTGACGAAGAAGGACTTGTATTGCTCCAGCGTCAGCACGTCGTCGGGGCCGCCGCGCTGGGTGGGCGGCAGTTTCGGGTGGAAGCTTTCGACCACCATGTAGAGATAGGGCAGGGTGACGAGAAACAGCGTCCAGAACGCCACCAGCGCGATGAACACGATGCCCAGCACGGTGCCGTTGCGCTCGAAGAACCCCTTGTGCGTCGGGTCATGGGCGAGCCTGCGCTCCGCCCTGGCCATCGCCCAGAATATGGCGATCACCACGACCGGAATGAGGAAGACGATGACGCGGCTACTCACGGGCCATCTTTCCGTCCGGCAGGACCACGCTCATCGCCGGATCATAGTGGATGGCCGCTGTTTCGCCCTGTGAGGGGAGGCGGTGGCCGCCATGGCGCGCCACAGTCACGGTGATGTCCTTCTTGGTGGCCCCCTTGAGGAACACATGCGTGGCGTTGCCCTCGAAAGCGGCAGAGAGGGTTTCGGATGAAATGGTCGCCCCGGCTTCGCCCGCGCCCAGCTTGAAGCTTTCGGGGCGCACGAAGAGGATCGCCTTGTCCCCTGCCTTCAGGTTTTTCGGGTTACGGCCGCGCAGAGAACCATGCGCGGTCTCGATGGCCGCGAAATCCCGATCGGCATTCGACACGCGGCCCGCGAAGGGATTGTTCTCGCCCACGAAGGAGGCGACGAACGGCGTGTCCGGATTGTCGTAGACTGTCTTGCCGTCCGCCACCTGCTGGATGACGCCGTCCGACATCACGGCGATGCGGTCCGACATGGTCAGCGCCTCGCCCTGGTCATGGGTGATGTAGATGAAGGTGATGCCGACCTGCTGCTGGATGGCGCGCAGCTCGTTGCGCATGTGCTGGCGCAGCTTGAGGTCAAGCGCGGACAACGGCTCGTCGAGCAGCAGGACCTTGGGCTGCACCGCCAGAGCCCGGGCAATCGCCACGCGCTGTTTCTGTCCGCCTGACAGCTCGCTCACCAGCTTGGAACCCTGGCCCGGCAGGGCGATCAGGCTGAGGAGTTCGTCAGCCTTCTTCATCCGCTCAGCCTTGGATGCCCCGCGGACACGCAGGCCGTAGGTGATGTTTTCCGCCACCGTCATCAGGGGAAACAGCGCGAGGTTCTGGAAGATCAGCGCGGTGGGCCGCTTGTTGGGGCCGATGCCGGCCATGTCCTGGCCGCCAATGCGCACGGTTCCGGCGGAAGGATCGAGGAAACCGGAGACGGTACGCAAGATCGTGGTCTTGCCGCAGCCGGACGGTCCCCGGAAAGGGAAGCACTCCCCGCACTTGATGGCAATCGTCGCGTCGTCAACAGCCGTGAACTGACCGAAGCGGACGGTTACATGATCGAGTTCTACGCCGGCGCTCATGCGCGCACCACCCCTGATTCACGAAACGGCAACTTCCGCCCGCAGTTCTTTCTTTTTGACGACTTTCTATCGATGTGGCGGCGAATTCAAGTAGGGCCAAAACAGGGCCCGAAAAAGAACCAGCCCCGTTGCCGGGGCTGGTCCTTCGTGTCTGGTTGGGTAAGGCTCAGGCCGCCTTGAACTTGTCCGCATACTGCGTGCGGAGCTCGGCGAACCATGACGGCTCGGCCGGGCGGTGCCACAGGTTCTTGAGGGCGTCTCCCGGGAAGGCTTCCTGGAAGTTCTTCTTGGCGGTCTCGGAGAGCAGCGCATCGGCGCCCACAATGACCGGGTTGTAGCCCGAGCCTTCGGCGGCGGCGGCGGAAGCCTCCGGCGTCTGGAGATACTCGATGAAGGCATAGACCTGATCGAGGTTCTTTGAGGCCTTGACCAGCGAAAGGCCGTCCAGCCACGCAATCGCGCCTTCCTTCGGCGCCTGGTAGGACACGGGCTTGCCTTCCTTCTTGAGCGACAGGGCGGGGCCGTCCCAGGTCTGGCCGATCCACACGTCGTTCTCCATCAGGCCCGACTTGGTGTTGTCGGCCGAGTCCCAGAACTGCTTGATCCAGGGCTTGTGCTCGAGGGCGACGGGGAGGATCTGGTCGTAGATCTTCTTCATCGAATCCGGATCCTTGAACGCATCGAGCATGCGGTTCGAGGGCAGCTTGCCGTTGGCGTCCATCCACAGGCCGATGCCGAGGAGCAGCGAATGCGGACGGCCC
Source organism: Aestuariivirga sp. (assembly GCA_036826695.1). Taxonomy (GTDB): domain Bacteria; phylum Pseudomonadota; class Alphaproteobacteria; order Rhizobiales; family Aestuariivirgaceae; genus Aestuariivirga. Next base: position 577 of record DAISVW010000001.1, on the reverse strand, counting down.
TGCACGTGGCCCTTGACGCCTTCGTCCCAGAGCGAGCCATAGCTCAGCTCGGCCGGGTTGCCCTTCCACAGGTCGGTGCGCCAGGAAATGGCCTCGGAACCCCACAGATGCGGCAGGTGATAGAGGCCGCCATCCCATTCCCAGAGCTCCTTGGAGCTCGCGAGCAGGCCCGGAATGACGTTTCCGACGTTCTTCATGCGGTTCATGTCGAACGGCGCCAGCACCGCCAGGTCCTTGAACTGCGGCGCGCGGTCACGCGTCGGCTGGCAGAGGTCGAAGCCTTCGCCGCCAGTGGCCTGGAGCTTGTTGATCTGCTCCTCGTTCTGCGAGAACGGCGTCTGGTTCACCTTGATGCCGGTGGCCTTTTCGAAGTTCGGGATCACCGGATCCGGGAACTCGTCAGACCACATGAGAAGGTTGAGTTCGCCCGAAGACGACAGCGCGTTCCGCGTGTAGAGCGGGCCGGCAAGACCGACAGCGCCGAGCGCGGCCGCGGACTTGAGCAGGGTACGGCGCGACCGCGCCGCGGCGCGGATCGTCTCCTGCGCGGAAGTAAGCTTCTTCATTGACTACGTTC